>NZ_DASRXP010000594.1:0-2538 GCF_035687465.1 Kribbella sp. | reverse complement strand
TCGCGGTCTTCATCGTGGGTGGCCTGCTGATCAGCAACTTCCTGGAGAATCTCAGCATCGCGACAGGCTTCCCGTTCGGGAACTACCACTACACAGGCAGCGGCAAGATCTTCGACGTGCCGTGGTTCATCGGCCCTGCGTACTTGGCCACCGGCTACCTCGCCTGGGTCGTCGCCACCGTCCTGCTCGGCGACGTACACCGCAAGTCCTCATGGCTGACCACGATCGGCACGCCGCTGATCGCGGCCTTCACGATGACGATGTGGGACCTGTCCCTCGACCCGACCGCCTCGACCATCAACCAGAACTGGGTCTGGGAAGACGGCGGCGGCTTCTTCGGTGTACCGCTGGGCAACTTCCTCGGCTGGACCTTCACCGTCTACCTCTTCATCCAGCTGTTCGCGCTCTACGTCCGCTTCCGCGGTCAACTGCCCGACGCCGGCACCGGCCGAGGGCTCGGCAGCGCCCTCCAGGGGACGATTCTGTATGGCCTGACGGCGGTCGGCTTCTTCTTCGACTACTCCCGCAACGACCACACCCAGGTCACCGATGCCCTGGGCAACGTCTGGCGAACCGCCGACATCTACGAGACCTCAGCCCTGGTTACGGTCTACGGAATGTTCTTCGTCGCCCTCCTCGCGGTCCTGCGAATCGCGCAGCAACACACCGCGGCTCCCTCGCTACCCACCTCAGCCAAGGCAACCAAGCCGAACCAGGTGAAGACGTCCGCCTGAGGCTCGCCCCAGCCGGTCTTCAGGTGATGGAACGGAGGTAGCGCTCTCCGATGATCTGGAGGTGTTCCGCGAGGGCCGGCTGGTTGGTGATGTGGAAGTCGAGGCCGAGCATGCCGATGTAGACGGCAACGACTTCGAGGGACTCGGCTCCGGTGATCAGGACGCAGGTGTCGTCGTCGACGGACTCGACGATGCCCACGGCCGCGTGGATCCGGGACAACACCTCCTCGGCCGATGCGAACACCGTGATCCGGGCGTGGACCTTCCAGCCGGTGGACGCGACGTCACGCAGTACGAAATCCATCAGTTCGTCGCCCGGCATCGGGCGGGGTTGGTAGCGGCGGCCTGTTGCCATCCGCAACTCCATCCAGTCGACGCGGTAGGTGTGCCACTCGCCGCGCTCGTCACGCGCGACGAGATACCAGTACCGCTGCCAACTCACCAACCGATACGGCTCGACCAGGATCGGCAGCTGATCTTCGGCACCATCCGGTACTGCGTAGTCGAAGCGCAGGTAATGCTCATCGCGAATGGCAGCCGCGATCGTCGTGACCACGCCCGGGTCGACCTCGGGGTCCTTCACGTTGGACCCCGTGTTGTCCGGGCCCTTCGACAGCGTGGTGTGGATCGCGTTCACCTGCCGGCGGAGGCGATGCGGCAGGACCTGCTCGAGCTTGGCCAACGCCCGGGCGCTGCTCTCCTCCATCCCACTGACCCCCGCGCCGGTCCGCAGCCCGACCGCGACGGCGACCGCCTCCTCGTCGTCCAGCAGGAGCGGCGGAAGCTTCGCGCCGACACCGAGTTGGTAGTAGCCGGCCGCGCCACGGGTCGCGTCCACCGGATACCCGAGTTCGCGCAACCGGTCGATGTCGTTGCGGATCGTGCGCGTACTCACGTCCAACCGCGCGGCGAGTTCGGCGCCTGTCCAGGCCGGGCGGGACTGCATCAGAGCCAACAGGGACAGCAACCGCGACGAGGTTTCACGCATGCGGAAAATAGTCTCACAAATAGGAATCTAACGTTCCTATATGGCTTCTACGGTAGAGCCATGAACAACAACACGAACCCCGCAGACATCCGCTCCTTCAAGGTCGACGTGGCGCAGGCTGACCTCGACGATCTGCTCGCCAGGCTGGCCAACACCCGGCTGCCCGAGGCCGCTCCCGGCGACAACTGGGAGCTGGGTACGCCGAACCACTACCTCCGCGAGATGGTCGACCTCTGGCAGAACGGGTTCGACTGGCGGAAGCAGGAGGCCCGGATCAACCAGTTCCCGCAGTACCTGACCGAGATCGACGGACAGGACATTCACTTCATCCACGTGCCGTCCGTCGAGGCCGACGCCACTCCACTGCTGCTGATCCACACCTACCCGGGTTCGGTGGTGGACTTCCTCGACATGATCGGCCCGCTGACGGATCCGGTCGCTCACGGCGGCAAGGCCGAGGACGCCTTCTCGGTCGTCGTCCCGTCGATCCCCGGCTTCGGCTTCGGATCCCCGCTGGCCGAGCGCGGCTGGACCATGGCCCGCGTCGCCCGTGCCTTCGACACGCTGATGCGGCGCCTCGGCTACGACTCCTACGGCACCCACGGAAGTGATGGCGGCGCGCTGATCTCCCGCGAACTGGGCCTGCTGAACCCTCCCGGCTTCCTCGGCCTGCACGTCCTCCAACTGTTCTCCTTCCCGTCGGGCGACCCGGCCGAGTTCGAGAAGCTCGAGCCGAAGGACTACGCGGCGCTGGAACACATGCAGTGGTTCCAGTCGGTCGGTGGCTACAACGCGATCAACGCGTCGCGCCCGCAA
>NZ_DASRXP010000593.1:0-5150 GCF_035687465.1 Kribbella sp. | reverse complement strand
TCCCTGGTGGCCGTCCAGTATCCCTAGGCCTCATGTCCCGCGGCGAAATAGACGCAATCGTGCAGACCGCGGGAGTCACTGGCGTCCACGCGCGGAGACTCGTACTCGAGCAGGCGGACGGTAGGCCAGGATGGGCACTCCAACTGTGTCGTGCACTGATCGACGGCGACGGCGAGAGGGTCGTCTCCGGTGAGCTTCTGCTGGACCACGTCATGCGTTACCTGCGGTTGGCGACCGATTCAGCTGTCAGTCTGGACGCCATCGCCTGCATCGCCGCGCTGAACGGGGCAGCTCAGCGCGATCTGGAGCGAATCAGCCAACTGATCGCGATGCCACTGGCGTCTCTCATAGCTGCAGTCCACACCGTTGCGACCAGAGGTGTGATCGAGCTTCGAGGCGATCGCTGGGGGCTTTCGCCGGCGATTCGGCTGCCACTGGTCGGCCGATGGTTCTTCGGCACACAGCGCTCGCGAAGCTGGACCTCTCTCCTTGATGCCTTTCCCGAGACGCGCCAGCAACTCACGGATACATTGCTCTCCGCTGCCGCAACGTCGGACGATGCGAGGCGAGAAGCAGCAGGATGGGCGCGGGCGCTCGGCCACCCACTCACATGGAGTGAGTCGACCATTGACCAAATGGAGCTGTACGCCTTAACGAGCCGGAGCGCCGGTGAGTTTGCATCGAAATGTGCGCGGGAGATCCTGGCTGCCAAGCGCGATCCAGAGTTGTCACCCTGGGGCAGTCCCCACGACCCCATAGGCTCTGCAGCCGCAAGGGCACTCTTCGCTTCCCTACGCACCTGGTTCAACAAAGAAGCGATCCACGGCCTCCTCGACCTGGCGATCGATCCGTCACCGCCGGCACTGAGCGAGAAGCCGCTCGAAGAACTCAGCAAGCTCACGCGGTACCTCGATCCTGACCGAGGTTCACTCTTCGAGATCCGGGCGGCCCTTCTCAACGAGACAGTCGAATGGATGAGGCTCGACGTCAGCACGCGCTGGGACATCTGCGCAGAGATCATCTCGTACTGCTTCGATCCATCAATCGAGGGTGTGTGGGCCGATCCCATCGGTTCAGGAACCATCACGATCGCCAACTCAGTCGAATCGCCGGAGCGGCTACGCGAACTGGTGACGTTGTGGGATCAAGTCGATGCGCTGATTGGCTCGCAGTCGTCCCGTCTGCCGACAAACGCGGTGACACACCTCATCCGTCTGTTCGGGGACTGGTTACGGCTCGCCGGTGGACACGCAAATGGGGCGGCGACGCCATCATCGGAGCAGGTCGCAATGGCCGCGGGCGGAGCGTGGCGAATTCTTAGGACACTGCGGCCGATGCTCGATGCGCGGCCGGGGCTTGCACTCCGGGTGCAGCGAGAACTCGACCTCGCCGAACGATGGAATCTGCGTCCCCCGGCCGATCTTGCGCCGATCGTCCTCGATGAGGATCTCGTTCTCTTCGTCGGCCGCCGTGACCTCGAGTCTCCGATCGAGGACTGGCTCCAGCGGCGAGAGCACGAGGGGCGAATCCTTGCCCAGCGGATAGTCGCTCTCGGGCCGGTCGTCGGCACGATCCGGTTCATGGAGATAGCAGCCCACGTAGCCGAGGTCGGTCAGCACGAGCCCACGCGGAGGATGGCCCACGCCGTTGTCGATCTCACCGCCGATCCTGTCGCCTGGATTCAGCCGGCCATCCAATACCGTTCGGCAGACATCCTCGCCAGCGCGCTCTGGGGTGCACGACACCGCGGCGAATCGGTCGGCATCACGTTGGTGTCGGCGGCTCTTCACGACGCTCAGCTCCGAAGCGCTGTCATCACAGCGTGCGTCGAGTCCGGCGGCGCGGATGAACTCGCGATCTTTGTTGTGGCAGACCTCAAATCGAGCGACTCCTGGCAACTTGACCGCCTCTTTGCCACCGCTTCCGCCGACATGGTGCTGCTGAGCCTCTTACAGCATCCGGTCGCAGACATCCGCGCTGCTGCAGCACTCGCATGCGATGTCGGCACCGGCGATGGCGTGCCGCTCCCGCCTGACTGGTGGCCGGCATGGGAGCACGCCTTTCTCTCGGCGAGCCCCACCACTGTGCATGGGCACCAGCAATGGCGGTTGAACGAGATGCTCAAAGCCCTCGCCGATTCTCGGCCCGCCGTCTGCGCCGACTGGTACGAACGGCGCCTCCGCGAGGGCGAGAGGCCGATTCGGACCTCGGTGTGGATGGATGGCATGGAGACCGTTCCTGCCCGTCTCCCCCAGCCTGAGCGCGAGCGGCTTGCACGCGTGGCCGCCACCTCCGGATACCCCGGCTATGGCCTGCTACCTGCCTTGCTCAGCAACGATGCAGAGCTCGCCGCGCGGCTGCTCAGCGACGGAGTACTCGACGGGTACCGTGCCCTCGATGTGCTGACCGGCCGCCTCGACAGCGGCGTCGAGATACTTGGCCCAGTGTTGCTCGCGCATGGGGTACCACCAGATCAGATAGCCCGCCGCATCTCATCTCAACGCTCCTGGGAAGGCGAGGAATCGAATGCCATCAAATCGGACATCGCTTGGCTGGAGCAGATGAAGGTGCGGACACCGACCCTCTGTCACGTCGCAGACATCGCCATCAGCGCGTTGCAGCGGGACCTCCAGTCGGCCCTCGCAGAGGAGAGCGAGCGAGCCCGCCACGGACGGCCCTAGCTGTTGACCGATACCTGTCGCGCGTTCATTCATTCCCGCCTCGACACAACGGAGCACTTGCAGCGACCACCGACCGCCCTCTGAACTCGGTCGCTGTCTCGGCCACACGTCCCGACAACGCACCTCTTTACGCACCTCAATCAGCGCGAGAGGATGGTGAGCGATGAGAACCGATGTGCACGAGACCACCTCCGATTCCCTTGCCAGTAAGAGCTTTCGCTCATCATCGACAAACGGTGATCAACCCCAGCTGGAAATCAGCGGGTTCGGGGTTCGAGTCCCTGGCGGGGCACCAGCATCGAGGCCCAGGCAGACATCGCAATCTGCTCCTGGGCCTTTGTGCTGTCTACGACCCCTTTACGACCCTCTTTGCCGGACCGTCGTTCCTCACCTAGTTACCAGCGACCGAACGTGCGACCGCCGACGGCCTCTCCGACGAGCGATCAGATCCCGCGCAAGCTTTGACCCGATCGTAACTGTGCGTCACGTCCCATCGGTTCGATAATTCCGCCGATCCCCGTTCCACCGACCAGTCAGCCGTTGAGCAGCCAACCATCGACCAGGTTGGAGGCTTGAGATGACGAGACCACCGCTGCCCATCGGATCGTGGGGACGGATCTCCAGCCAGGTCCTTGACACCCTCCGCACCAGATCAGCCGCCGGCATCCGCCTCGACGAACCGATCTTCGCCGACACCTCGGCGGCAACCGCGGCCCCACCAACGTCCGCCGATCCCTCCGCACAGCCCTCTCCCCCGTCGGCAGCACCGCCCGCCGCGACCTACCTAACCCTCCGCGCCGCTCGCCGAGAGGCCGGCCTGACCCGCGTACAAGCCACCAGGACCCTCAACTGGCCACTGCCCTCCTCCGCATGTACGACATCCAGCTCGAGAAGTCCCCAATCCTCCTGACGCAAGTCGACGAGGCCGCCAACCCAGCATCCGCAGACGCCTTCGCGCTGTTGGGCTCAAGCTGGTGCTGCAGTTCCTTCCTTCAGTTCGGCCGCGACGGCTCGGCACAGCCGCTGATGGGCCGCGGCCCGGACCAGCAGGAAGGAGAGCAGGTACCGGACGTCCGCGTCGTCGGTCAGCCGATAAAGGTGCGAGAGCTGCATCCGGCGGTTCAGTTCCGCGTCGGCATTGGTCTGGAAGTCGGTGGCAAGGTTTCTGCCGACGTTGCTGGAGGCAACTTGCCACGGGTTGTGCGCGGCCTGGGGTCCGGCACCGGCGGCGATGGCCTGTTGCAGGTCGGTGCCGCCGATCACCGCGGCGACCGCGGGGTCGAGCCGGACGGCGGCGTCGAGGACGCTCGACGGAGCATGCTCCAGCAACTGCGCGATCATCGTGGCCAGCATCTCGATGTTGGCGACCTGCTCGGCACCGAGGTCGAAGACCCGGTCGCGGTACTTGCCGGGAACGTGCATGTCCCAGGACTGGAACATGTAGTGCATGGCGACGCCGATCTCGTTGTACTGGCCTCCGAGAACGTCCTCCAGGCGGCGGGCGTACGGGGGGTCCGGCTGCTGGGGTACGGATTTGAACTGAAGGTCCTGACGGTGGGTGAACATGGGCCGATCCTCACGCGGGGATGAGTGGGTGGTTCAGGTAGTGGCGAGGTGCTCGTGCACCAGGCGTACAGCCAGCGCTCCGTCGCCGACTGCGGCAGCCACTCGTTTGACCGAGCCGCTGCGAACGTCGCCGGCTGCGAAGACTCCCGACCTGCTCGTCTCCAGCAATCGCCGCCGGCCCGGCAACTGGTTGCCGGTGAGGACGAACCCCCGGTCATCCAGCTCGATCTGGTCACCTAGCCAGCGAGTGTGCGGGACACTGCCAATGAAGACGAAGAGTGCCTTGGCCGGCAGGGATTGTCGCTGCCCGGTCTTCAGGTCCTCGACCACGACCTCGTCCAGCACAGGCCGGCCATGGGCCTCCCGCAGCTCGCTGTGCAGCAATACCTGGATCCGGTCAGACTGCTCGAGCCGGTCGGCCAGGTAGCGCGACATTTCCTCCCCCAGGTCGTTGCTGCGGACAACGAGCGTGGTCTGGGCCGCGTGTCCGGAGAGGAAGACCGCCGCCTGCCCGGCGGAGTTCCCGCCACCGACGATCACCACCGGGTCGTTGCGGCACAAGTTCGCCTCCAGCTCGGTGGCTGCGTAGTACACGCTCGCTGAAGCCGCGTCGTCCAGTCCCGGCACCTCGAGTCGGCGGTACTGCGCGCCGGAGGCGATGACGACCGTGCGGCCACTGACGCGTTCGCCGTTCTCCAGCACGACGACGTGGTGGCCCTCCTGCTCGGACAGCGCGACGGCCTGCGCCGGAACGAAGAGTTCGGCGCCGAAGCGTCGGGCCTGGACGACGGCACGCTCGGCCAGCTCGGAGCCGCTGATACCGGCCGGGAAACCGAGGTAGTTCTCGATCCTGGGCGAGGTAGCCGCCTGACCCCCGGTGGCGACGGCGTCCAGGACGACGGT
>NZ_DASRXP010000592.1:0-4381 GCF_035687465.1 Kribbella sp. | reverse complement strand
CCGGTGCATTGGCAGTGTGGTTGCGCGGTCTCCGCTGCGGGAGTGTGCTAGTCGACGTGGTGGGTGTCAAGGGCGCTTCGCGGCCCTGCGGGCTCGAACAAGTTCGACCCTTGACACCCACCGCCTCGACCAGGGAAGGACGCAGCTACGCGGATCCCGCGCGGAGGTATGAGCTGCATTCGTGGTTCCACTCGCCCGGGTGATCCCCGGGGGGCTGGTGGGGGAGCGGCTTGCGGTGGTTCCGCCTGCCCGGGTGATCCGGGCCGCTGCCCGGACACACAGAACTCCAGGGAACCTGTGCGGTAGTCGCTTGCCGGGCCGGTTTCGCCGGGTTCTGTGTGTGTGGATGGTGGCTCCGGGGCTGAGCCGTTGCTGTGACCGGCCGGCCGACCGGGGTTTCTGGTTAGCGCGGAACTTTTTGGTCGCCTGGTGCAAGTTTGTTTCCGGCTTGTCAGGCCGGTGCCGCCGTGTTCCGTCTGGTGGTGCGCCCGGACCGCCAGGTGGTTCACCGAGGGGCGTTGGGGGTGGCCGGTGTCGGGAACGACAGGAGGTAGTGGCCGGATCGGGCTGGTGGACGCGCCGCTCAGGCGGGACGTGACGGTCGGGAGCGCTGACGGCGTGACTACCTCCTGTCCTTGGCGACGCCAGGGGCAGGATGGGATCGATTTGTGGTGAGTGTGGGGCCTGTCGCTGCCCCAGTCCTCCCACTCGACGAACCACGGCCCCGCAAAGGCCCGGAATCTCGCTCAGCCGCCGCCTGCGGAATCCCCTGAATTTGTGGCCGTACTTCTCAGCGGCTCCGGGCGTAGCTGCGTCTTTCCCTGGTCGCGGTGAGGTGTGTCAAGGGTCGAACTCGTTCGAGCCCGAAGGGCCGCGAAGCGCCCTTGACTCACCTCACCGCGACTAGCAAACTCACGCAGCCCGGCGACGCGAACCACATCCACCTACCGACTCCGCGAACCACCCACACCTATGAACTCGCGAACCGCGTCGGCCGACGCGTACCACGGTGCCGTTGCTCCCCGCAACTACACCTCGCCGAGGAGGGTGGTGAAGGCGGACCGTAGAGCCTCAGTCGGATCTGTTGGGAGTGCGTGGGAGCGATAGGCGATATGGGCGTCGGGGCGTACTAGGAGGCAGCCGGTGTCGGTGATTTCGCGGAGGCGAGACCAGTCGCCGTAGAGGTCTTCCAGCTCGCGGCCGGGTCCGATCACATACGGCTCGATGGTGACGCCTGTTTGTTCGGCGAGGGTGGCTGCTGCCTTGACCCAGGCTTCGCCGCCGATGCCTGTCAGCAAGGTGAAACGGCCCTTGCCGACCACGTCGAGTGTCGACACTGTGTCGGTGCCACGGGTCAGCCAGCAGTGTGGGATCCGTGCGCCTGGCCAGGTGGTCGGGTGGTAGTAGAGCTCCGGGTCCCGGTCGTACGCTGGCTCTTCGGTGCCGTCCGGGATCACCGCCGCGGACCGGTACCGCTGGCCCAGTTCCACCCCGTGTGCGTTGAACTCGTAGTCCTTGAGTTCGATCGCCTTGCGCAGTTCCTCGCGCTGCGCCGCGCCTTCGGGGGTGTCGTCCTTGCGTGACTCGATCGTCCGTCCGACCGGTGCGTCCGGCGTCATCCCGAGTGCGTGGAAGATCTGGCCGAACTGAGTGCGGCTCTTGTTCGCCCGATCCACGATCTGCTTGGCGGTGGGGGTCCGCTCGGCGTCGTAGGTGTCCAGTAGCGATGGCGACGCCTGACCGCGCAGTACCAGCGCTAGCTTCCAGGCCAGGTTGTAGGCGTCCTGGATCGAGGTGTTCGAGCCGAGCCCGTTGCTCGGCGGGTGCCGGTGGATCGCGTCACCCATACAGAACACCCGGCCGACCGACGCCTGCTCGGCGTACATGTGGTTGACGCTCCACACCGAAGTGCCCTTGAGCTTCACGTCGATGGTGTCGTCGCCGACCAGGTTGTGCACGATCTCGGTCGCCATCGCTTCGTCGACCACCGGCGGCGGCTGGTTGATGTCGTAGCCCCAGACGATCAGCCACTCGTTCCACGGCCGGACCATCCGGACCAGGCCGGCACCGATGCCGCCGATCTGCGCGCCCGGCTGGAGCACCCAGTAGAGAACGCTCGGCCGGTGCGCGACGTAGTGCGACAAGTCTGCCTCGAAGACGATGTTCATCGAGCCCTCGATGTCCATCGCGCCGGCCATCGGCAGCCCGATGTCCTGCGCCACCTTGCTGCGACCGCCGTCCGCACCGATCAGGTATTTGGCCCGGATCTCGTACTCCGAACCGCTCAGCCGGTCCCGCACATGAGCCGTGACCCCGTCGGCATCCTGTTCGAGCGACAGGTACTCCGTGTCGAAACGGATCCTGGCTCCGCGGCTTGCCGCAGCACTGACCAGGATGGGCTCGAAGAGGGTCTGGGGGAGATCGCAGGGGAGCGTCGGACTGGCCTCGGTGTAGTCGGCCAGCCGACGGGGATGCGTGCCCCAGGTGCGGATCCGGCCGATCTCCTCGCCCGCGAGGCTGGTGCAGAACGCGGTCTGACCCATCAGTTCATGCGGAGTGCCCTTACCGGTGATCTGGTCCTCGATGCCCATGTCGCGCATCAGTTCGACCGTGCGCTGGTTGGTAATGTGGGCCCGCGGGGTGTTCGCGGTCCAGCGGTAGCGAGTCAGCACGACGTTGTCGATGCCGTAGGTGGACAGGAACAGCGAGGCGGCTCCGCCTGCCGGCCCACTGCCGACGATCAGGACGTCGGTCTCGAAACGTTCGGTCATAGCGAGTGGGTCTCCTCGGTCGTGGCGAGCACCAAGTCGTAGTGGACAGTCGAATAGGGCTGGTCGAGCTCACGGCCGTCCGGAGCGGTCCCGGCCGGATGCTCGGTGAAGTCGGCGATCAGCGAGTCCTTGACGCCGAAGACCGCGTCGTTGCGTAGGTACTCGTCGCCCGCGGCGAAGACGTGGGTGATAAGCCGGGAGAAGCCGGGGGCGGTGACCATGAAGTGGATGTGCGCCGGGCGCATCGGGCCGCGGCCGCCGGTCCGGAGCAGCTCACCGACCGGTCCGTCGTCGGGGATCGGATAGGCCACCGGCCGGACCGCCCAGAAGGAGTAGTTGCCGTCAGCATCTGTTGTCAGGTGACCCCGGTTCTGCGGACCGTCGGTCTCCTTCTGAACGTCGTAGAAGCCGTCTTCGTCGGCCTGCCACGTCTCCACCAGGGCGCCGGCGATCGGTTTGCCCTGGGTGTCCAGGACTCGCCCTGTCACCAGGCAAGGCTGTCCGGGCGCGCCGTTGGCGAGGTCGCCGCCCAGCTCGATCTCGGGAGAACCCTCGACGAAGAACGGCCCGAAGACCGTGGATTCGGTGACGCCGGGCGGGGTGCGGTGTGCCAGTCCTACGGTCAGCATCGACAGTCCCAGGACGTCGGACAGCAGTACGAACTCCTGCCGGGTGCCGGTCGACAGCTGCCCGGTCCGGGTGAGGAAGTCGATCGCTTGGAACCACTCCTCCTCGGTCAGGTCGACCTCGCGCGCGAAGGCATGCAGGTGGCGCACGAGTGCGCCCATCACCGTCTTGGTCCGCGGATCTTCACTGCCGTCGAAGCTGGCCACCACGGCGTCGGTCAGCTCGTCGCCTTCCAGATCCATCCCGTTGCTCCTCATCCCATCGCTTTCCCTGCCCTGGTTGAGACTCATGCCTCGATCACCATCGCCAGGCCCTGGCCGACGCCGATGCAGAGAGTGGCGAGGCCGTAGCCGCCGCCGCGACGGTGCAGTTCGTGCGCCAGAGTGGTCAGAATCCGCGTGCCCGAGCTGCCGAGTGGATGCCCGAGCGCGATCGCTCCGCCGTTCACATTCACCTTGTCGCGATCCAGTTCGGGCCATTCGCCCAAACAGGCAAGGCTTTGGGCCGCGTACGCTTCGTTGAGCTCTACCAGCCGCAGGTCGTCCCAGCCGATCCCCGCCTTGGCCAACGCCTTGCGGGACGCCTCGACCGGACCGATGCCGAAGTACTGCGGTTCCACCGCATGCACCGCCCGGCTCACGATCCGCGCCAGCGGCGTGACCCCGAGCCGTTGCGCCGTCGCCTCATCGCCGATCAGTACCGCGGACGCGCCGTCGTTGAGCGTGGAGGAGTTGCCCGCGGTCACGGTGCCGGCGGAACGGAAGGCCGGTTTGAGTCGCGCCATCACTTCGAGCGTGCCGCCGTCGCGGATGGACTCGTCGCGGGTCAGCGCCTGTGGGGCGTTGCGTCCTTGCGGGAGGATCGGCGCGAGGTGGTCCCAGCCGACCACCTCGGCATCGAACTTCCCGGCAGCCCAGGCCTTACCCGCCTTCTCGTGGCTCTCGAGGGCGCAGGCGTCCTGGTCCTCGCGGCCGATGTGGTAG
>NZ_DASRXP010000591.1:0-2618 GCF_035687465.1 Kribbella sp. | reverse complement strand
ATGAGTGACGCTGCCCGTTCAGCCAACACCTTTCCCGAGGGCTTCGTCTGGGGTGCGGCTACCGCCGCCTACCAGGTCGAGGGCGCGGTGGACGCGGACGGTCGTGGCCAGTCGATCTGGGACACGTTCTGCCGCGTCCCGGGAGCCATCGCCGGTGGCGACACCGGTGACGTCGCCTGCGACCAGTACCACCGGTACGCCGAGGACATCGGCCTGCTGGCGGACCTCGGACTCGGCGCCTACCGGTTCTCCATCGCCTGGCCGCGGGTGCAGCCGGACGGCTCGGGCGCGATCAACCAGAAGGGCCTGGACCACTACCGGCGGGTCGTCGACGAACTACTGGCCCGGGACGTCGTGCCGTACGTGACGCTCTACCACTGGGACCTCCCACAAGCCCTGCAGGACAAGGGCGGCTGGCCGGCGCGCGACACCGCGTACAGGTTCGCCCACTATGCGGCGGTGGTGCACGACGCGCTCGGGGATGTCGTCAAGCAGTGGACCACGTTGAACGAGCCGAAGGTGTCGAGTCACGCCGGCTACGGCAGCGGTATTCATGCACCTGGCATCAAGGACCCCGTACTGCGTGACCGCGCTGTCCATCACCTCTTGCTGGCGCACGGGTTGAGCCTGGACGTACTGCGTCGTGGTCGGCATGCGGCGGGGCAGCAGGTGGGCCTTACGCTCGACGTGAGCCCAGTGGTGCCCGCGAGCGACTCGCAGGCGGATGTAGACGCAGCACGGCGAGTCGACGTCGACAGCCACCGGTTGTTCCTCGATCCCGTACTGCGGGGCGTCTACCCGGTGCAGCTGGACTGTGTGGAGGACGGCGACCTCGAGCTGATCAGTGCGCCGATCGACTTCCTCGGTATCAACTACTACCGCAGGATTCTCGTGCGTGCCGCTCCCACCGGAGATCAGCGAGCCGAGACCATCCTGCCGGAAGGTGTTCCGGTCACAGCGGTCAATTGGCCGGTTCAGCCGGACGGGCTGCGCGAAGTACTGGTGGATCTGCACACGACCTATGAGGAGCTGCCGCCTGTCTACATCACGGAGAACGGCGCCGCGTACGACGACGTACCGGCCGAGGACGGGACCGTCGACGACCCGCAGCGGGTGGACTACCTTCAGACACACCTGGCCGCGTTGCGGACGGCGATCGCTGCAGGCGTCGATGTCAGGGGGTACTTCGTCTGGACCCTGCTGGACAACTTCGAGTGGGCCGAGGGCTACGCCAAGCGGTTCGGCATCGTGCATGTCGACTACGCGACCCAGACCCGGACACCGAAGACCAGCGCGGGCTGGCTGGGCCGGGTGGCGCGCGCCAACGCCTTGCCGTCGGGTGACAGTACGGACTGACATGATTAGGCCCGTGGCAGGCAGGCCGACGTCGACAACCGAGCCCGCCGCTCACCCGAAGTCCCGGGGAGCGGCGCGCCGGGCGATGCGGCGTGGGCCGACCATCGACGACGTGGCGGAGCTCGCCGGGGTGTCGCGCGGCACGGTGTCGAGGGTGCTCAACGGCGGTCACTACGTCAGCGCTGCCTCGCTGGAGGCCGTGCAGCAGGCGATGACGAAGACCGGCTACACGGTCAACCAGAGTGCCCGGAGCCTGGTCACCAAGCGGTCCAACGCGATCGGGTTCGTGCTGTCGGAGCCGCAGGAGCGCTTGTTCGAGGACCCGAACTTCAGCGTGCTGCTGCGGTCGTGCACGCAGGCGCTGGCCGAGCAGGACATCAGCCTGGTGCTGATGCTCGAGGCCAGCGATGCCGAGCGGGACAGGATCCTGCGGTACGTCCGCGGCGAGCACGTGGACGGCGTCCTGCTGATCTCCTCGCACTCCGGCGATCCGCTGATCTCCGAGCTGGCTCAGGCCGGCGTACCGGCGGTCGCCTGTGGCAAACCGCTCGCACCTGACGACATCCTTCCGTACGTCGCTGCCGACGACCGGGAAGGTGCTCGCCAGATGACGCGGTACCTGGTCGAGCAGGGGCACAAGCGGATCGGGATGATCAGCGCGCCCCAGATCGCCGGGGGACAGGAGCGCCTGCAGGGCTACCAGGATGTGCTCGGGCGGAAGGCGCTCAAGCGGCTCGTGGTCTCCGCGACCGACTACAGCCAGGAGGCGGGCCGGTCCGCGATGGAGCAGTTGCTCAAGGCAAGCCCGGACCTCGATGCGGTGTTCGCGGCCTCGGACCTGCTCGCCTCTGGAGCGCTGGTCGAGTTGCGTCGGGCCGGTCGCCGGGTGCCGGAAGACGTGGCTGTCGGTGGCTTCGACGACTCCCGGATCGCGCGAGAGTCGGATCCGCCCCTCACCACGATCCGGCAGCCGCTCGAGCTGGTCGCGCGGGAGATGGTGGACCTGCTGCTACGGCTGGTGGAAGGCGAGGACGAAGGCCCGCGGATCCTCCCGACCGAGCTTGTGATCCGCACGACCGCCTAACGGATGAACTGGTCCACGTAGTCGGCGCCGAGGCCGTTCTTGCCGTAGTGGTCGCGGCAGAGCTGGATCTTCGTGAACGTGTCCTCGTAGCCGGTCTGGTTGCCGTCGTCGTCGACGTAGATCATCGCCCCGGAGATGTTGAAGAAGGTGATCATCTCGGTGGTGTTCTCCGGCACCC
>NZ_DASRXP010000590.1:0-10706 GCF_035687465.1 Kribbella sp. | reverse complement strand
CCGGATCCAGGTACGCAGCCCAGACGCCGACCAGCTCGACAAGGTGCTGAACTCCGCGGTCTACAAGTAGTGCTGGGTAGGAGAAATCCGTGCCGCCGGGGCACGCCGTACCGTAGGCGGCATGACTGATCTGTCTGCGGCGATCGACCGCGTGCTGCCCTCTGTCCGTGCCGACCTCGAGGACCTTATCCGGATTCCCTCGGTCAGTGCCGACCCGGCCCGAGCGGCCGATGTCCAGCGGTCCGCCGAGGCCACCGCCGCGCTGTTCGAGGCGGAGGGTTTCGCGGTGCGGATCGTCCGGGCCGGCGACGGCGCGCCCGCGGTGATCGCGAAGAAGCCCGCGCCCGAGGGCAAGCCGACCGTGCTGCTGTACGCGCATCATGACGTCCAGCCGACCGGGGCCGAGGACGAGTGGAGCTCGGCGCCGTTCGAGCCGACCGAGCGGGACGGCCGGCTCTACGCCCGGGGCGCGGCCGACGACAAGGCCGGCATCGCCGCCCACCTGGCCGCCGTACGGGCCTTCGGCAACGACCTGCCGGTGGGTGTGACGGTGTTCGTCGAGGGCGAGGAGGAGATCGGTTCGCCGACCCTGCTGCAACTGCTCGACGAGTACGCCGACGAGCTGACCGCCGACGCGATCGTGATCGCCGACTCGAGCAACTGGGCGATCGGTCAGCCCGCGTTGACCGTCTCGCTGCGCGGGCTCGTCGACTGCTATGTCGAGGTGCGGACGCTCGAGCACGCCGTTCACTCCGGGCTGTTCGGTGGTGCCGTGCCGGACGCGTTGACCGCCCTGTGCCGGTTGCTGGCGACCCTGCACACGGACAGCGGCGACGTCGCGGTGGACGGGCTGCATGCCGGCCGTGCTGCCGAGCTGGACTATCCCGAAGCCTCGTTCCGCGCCGAGTCGAGTGTGCTGGACTCCGTCCGGCTGATCGGATCCGGCTCGCTGGTCGATCGGTTGTGGACGCGCCCGGCGATCGCCGTACTGGCTATCGACGCACCGCGGGTGGCCGACGCCAGCAACACCCTGGTACCGGTCGCGCGCGCCAAGGTCAGCCTGCGGGTCGCGCCCGGCGACGACGCTGTGAAGGCGATGCAAGCCCTGCGCAACCACCTCGAGCAGAACGCCCCATGGGGCGCTCAAGTTGTTGTCACGGAAGGAGATCTGGGCCAGCCCTGCACGATCAACGCCCGCGGCGCGTCCTATGACGCGGCCCGGTCGGCCTTCGCGGCGGCCTGGGGTGTGGAGCCCGTCGACATGGGCATGGGTGGCTCGATTCCCTTCATCGCGGAGTTCCAGCAGACCTTCCCGCAGGCGGCCGTTCTGGTCACCGGGGTGGAGGATCCGGACACCCGGGCGCATGGGATCGACGAAGGCCTGCACCTCGAGGAGTTCGCCAAGGTCTGTCTGGCCGAGGCACATCTTCTTCAGAACTTGGCATGAACGGCGGTACCGGGCTTTCGGGGCGGCCTGCCTTTGGCATAGGTTTCGGCGGGTGAAGATCGCAGTAGTGCGAGAGACCCGACCTGCCGAGCGCCGGGTGGCGCTGGTGCCTGAACAAGTGGCCAAACTCGTCCAGCTCGGCTATGAGGTCGCAGTCGAGCCCGCGGCGGGCGAGCGCGCGCTGTTCTCCGACGATTCCTACCGTGATGCCGGGGCCGAGGTGGCCTGGGGAGCCGACCACGCGGCCACCGTCGTGGCGTCCGTGCAGCCGCTGGAGCGGGAACGCCTCCAGCGCCTGCACGCCGGTACTGCGCTGATGTCGTTCCTGCCGACGAATCCGCCGGACGTGATCCGGGCCGCCACCCGGGCCAAACTGACCGCGTTCGCGATGGAGCTGATCCCGCGGATCTCCCGGGCCCAGTCGATGGACGCGCTTTCCTCCCAGGCGATGGTCGCCGGCTACCGGGCCGCCATCGTGGCCGCGGAACGGCTGCCCAGGTTCTTCCCGTTGAACATGACCGCTGCCGGCACGGTGCCGCCGGCCCAGGTCGTAGTACTGGGTGCCGGGGTCGCCGGCCTACAGGCGATCGCCACGGCCAAGCGCCTCGGCGCCGTCGTCAAGGCGTACGACGTGCGTACCGCCGCGGCCGAGGAGATCGCCTCGATGGGCGCGATCCCGATCCAGCTGGAGCTCGGCTCGCTGGACGGTCCGGGTGGTTATGCGCGCGAGATGACGCCGGAGCGAGCGCAGTTGCAGCGTGACCTGCTCGCTCCCTACATCGCGGCTGCGGACGCGTTGATCACCACAGCGGCAGTGCCGGGGCGGACCGCGCCGATCCTGGTGTCGCGATCGATGGTCGAGCAGATGAAGCCCGGATCCGTCGTGGTCGACCTGGCCTCGGAGTCCGGCGGCAACGTCGAGGGCTCGGTGGCCGGGACCGAACTGACGATCGGCAACGCGCTGGTCTGGGGCGGCGCGAACGTGCCGAGCCAGATGGCCGGCCCGGCCAGCCGGCTCTACGGTCAGAACATCGCGAACCTGATCGGCCTGATGACCCGCAACGCGGCCTTCGACCCCGACTTCGACGACGAGATCGTCGCGGGCTGCTGCGTGACGCATGACGGGACCGTGCTGCACGAGCCGACCCGTGAGCTCCTGAAGGGACCGCACGCATGACCGAGTCCATCGCACTGCTGACGATCTTCGTGCTGGCCGCGTTCGTCGGCGTCGAGGTGATCAGCAAGGTCTCCGCGACCCTGCACACCCCGCTGATGTCCGGCGCGAACGCGATCCACGGTGTCATCCTGGTCGGCGCGATCATCGTCACCGGCCAGGCCGAGTCCGCGCTGGTGGTGGCGGTCGGGCTGGTGGCCGTCGTGCTGGCGACCGTGAACATGGTCGGCGGCTTCGTCGTCACCGACCGGATGCTGGAGATGTTCCGCGGCCCGGGCGCCCGGAAGAAGGAGTTGCACAAGTGATCGACACCTGGGCCCAGATCGGTTACCTGATCTCGGCCGTCTGCTTCATCGTCGCGCTGAAGGCCCTGTCGTCGCCCAAGTCCGCCCGGACCGGCAACGCGCTCGGCGCGGCCGGTGCGGTGCTCGCGGTGATCATCACCTTCATCGCCTACAAGCCGGACCACCTGGTGCCGATCCTGATCGCGCTGGCGATCGGTACGGTCGCCGGGGTGGTCGGCTCCCGGCGGGTGCAGATGACGCACATGCCGCAGTTGGTTGCCCTCTTCAACGGTGTCGGCGGTGGTGCGGCGGCGCTGGTCGCCCTGATGGAGCTAGGCGAGGTGCGCGACGGAGAGACCATCGCGGCGATCGCGACGGCCTTCACGGTGCTGGTCGGTGCGGTCAGCTTCTCTGGTTCGATCGTCACGTTCGCCAAGCTGCAGGAACTGATGACGACCCGGCCGGTGACGTTTCCCGGTCTCCCGGTGCTCTTCGTCGCCGGGATCCTTGGCGGAGTCGCGTTGTCGGCCTGGCTGGTCTCGGATCCGCGGGTCTGGGTCGGCGTGCTGCTCTGCCTGGTTGGCCTGGCCCTTGGGGTGATGCTGGTGCTGCCGGTGGGCGGCGCCGACGTACCGATCGTCATCTCGTTGCTGAACGCCTTCACCGGTCTGACGGTGGCCGCGGGCGGCTACGTGCTCGGCAACTCGCTGCTGCTGATCGCGGGAACGCTGGTTGGCGCGGCCGGTACGTTGCTGACCAAGCTGATGGCCGACGCGATGGGCCGGTCGGTCTTCAACATCCTCTTCGGGGCCGTCCGCGGCGGCTCCACGCTCGGCGCCGGGACCGTGTCCGAGCGGCCGGTGATCTCCGGCAGTGCCGAGGACGTGGCGATCCTGCTCGGTTACGCGCAGCGGGTGATCATCGTCCCCGGCTACGGGCTGGCCGTGGCGCAGGCCCAGCACACCCTCCGGGACCTGGTCGAGGAGCTCCAGCGGCGCGGGGTCAAGGTCGACTACGCGATCCACCCGGTCGCCGGCCGGATGCCCGGGCACATGAACGTCCTGCTCGCCGAGGCCCAGGTGCCCTACGAGCAGTTGCGCGAGATGGACGACATCAACGGCGACTTCAAGTCCACCGACGTCGCCCTGGTGGTCGGCGCCAACGACGTGGTCAACCCGGCCGCCCGGAACACCCCGAGCGCGCCGATCTACGGCATGCCGATCCTGAACGCCGACGAGTCGCAGCGGGTCATCTTCCTGAAGCGCTCGATGCGCCCAGGCTTCGCCGGTATCGAGAACGAACTCCTCTACGACCCCCGCACCACCCTCCTGTTCGGCGACGCCCGGGACTCCCTCACCAAACTCCTCGCCGCCGTCAAGAACGTCTGAGGGGCGGGCGACATCCATCCGGTGTCGCCTGCACCGGGGGCGCTGTAGGGTCGGCTGAAACCGGTTACAGCCATCCGTCCCCGGGAGAGATTCGCCGTGAGCGAGCAGCAGCTCGATGCCCGTACCGACTGGGAGGCGCGGATCTCGCGTCGTTCCGACACCAGCCGCCAGGCTTCGCCGCCGGTGCTCCCACCGCCTGACGGGCTGACCGTCGAGTCGGGGCAGGCGCAGGTCACGCTGCGGTGGCAGCCGGTCGAAGGGGCAGTCGGATATCTGGTCCACCGGGCCCTGCTCGAGCAGGGGCCGTTCGAGCCGGTCGATCACCTTGGCGGTGACGTGCTGTCGGTGCCGGACACCTGGTACGTCGATACAACCGGTGCGCCGGGGCAGACCTATTGGTATGCGGTCGCCTCTGTCCCCGAGGTCACCGTGACGGGTGAGCTGGGATCCGCAGTTGCCGCGGCTTCCGTAGTACCGGCTGGGCCTTCGCCAGTGGTGACGTTGACGGTTGATGCGTCGGCGCCCGGTGAGGCGCTGGAGAAGCCGTGGATCCCGATGATCGGGAGCGAGCGGTTGAGCCAGTTGCGCAGTACCGAGCTGACCGGCGGCCGGCCGATCGGGAGCGAGTTGCTCGCGGCGCTGGATCGGGTCAGCAAGGAGGTCGGTGTCGAGTCCGTCCGGGCGCACGCGATCCTGCACGACGACCTCGGCGTCTATCGCGAGGTCGACGGCGAACCGGCGTACGACTTCGCCCGCGTCGACGAGGTCTACGACGCGATCATCGGGATCGGCCTGCGCCCGGTGGTGGAACTCGGCTTCATGCCGCGCGACCTGGCCAGTGATCCGGACAGGACGGTGTTCCAGTACGGCGGGATCATCTCGCCGCCGAAGGACTGGCAACGCTGGGGCGACCTGGTCCGGGCGCTCGTGCAGCACCTGGTCGAGCGGTACAGCCTGGACGAGGTCCGCGGCTGGGAGTTCGAGGTCTGGAACGAGGCCAACCTCGAGGTCTTCTGGTCCGGCACCCGCGAGGAATGGATGCACCTGTACGACGTGACGGCGTTCGCGGTGAAGGATGTGGATCCGCGGCTGGCCGTCGGTGGTCCGTCCTCGGCGGCGGCCGGGTGGGTCGACGAGTTGCTGGCTCACGTCGCCGGCTCGGGTGCGCCCCTGGACTTCGTGTCGACCCATACCTACGGGAGTGCGCCGCTGGATCTGCGGCCGACGCTGGCCCGGTTCGGGCGGTCCGACGCTCGCATCCTGTGGACGGAATGGGGCGTCACGCCGACGCACTTCAACCCGGTGAACGACTCGGCCTCGTCGGCGATGTTCTTGCTGAGTGGGATGAAGTCCTCGTCGGGACGGCTGGACGCGCTGTCGTACTGGGTGGCGTCGGATCACTTCGAGGAACTCGGCAGACCACCCCGGTTGCTACACGGTGGCTTCGGGCTGATCACCGTCGGCGGGATCGCGAAGGCGCGGTACCACGCGCTGTATCTGCTGGCCCAGCTGGGCGATGTCGAACTGCCGGTCGTTGCCCTGGGCGACGGAGCCGACGGTCTGGTGCAGAGTTGGGCGACCTGTCGCGAGGACGGTTCGCTTGCTGTGCTGGTGTGGAACCACACGCTGGACCAAGCGAAGTGCAAGGGCGATGCCGGCCTGGATCGTCGGGTGCGGCTGGCGCTGGACGGGCTGGCGGACTTCGCGGATTCCGACCCGGTCTCCGTCAAGGTGACCCGGCTGGATCGGGACCACGGTGACATCTCGGTGCTCGCGGAGCGGCTGGGTGTGGGCGATTGGCCGACCGACGAGCAATGGGAGCAACTGCGCGCCGCCGACGTCCTACCGGGCTTCGAGGTCGCACTGGAGTTGGTGGACGGCCAGTACATCCTCGACTTCGAGTTGCCGCAGCCGGGCGCAGTACTGATCGAGCTCTAGCAGCCGCAGCTGCCCCGGAGTACGAGTTCGGTCGGGAGGACTAGGTTTTCCGTGCTCTGATCGGCCATCAGGAGGCGGGCGGTCGCGGCGCCGAGTTCGCGGATGGGCTGGCGGATGGTGGTCAGGCCGGGCTGGACGAGTGAGGACATCGCGACGTCGTCGAAGCCGGTGATGGCGACGTCGCCCGGGACCCGCAGACCGCGGCCGAGCGCGCCGATCAGTACGCCGAGCGCCGTCTCGTCGTTCGCGCAGACGATCGCGTCCGGGCGGCTGGGTCCGTTCAGCAGCTCGCCGGCCGCGATCACACCATCGGACTGCTGCAGGCCGATCTTGACCGGGCCGGCCGGGGCCTCGACGCCCGCCTCGCGATGGGCTTGCTGGAACGCCTCCCAGCGCTCGGTGACATCGGGCGAACCGTCGGGACTGCCGACGAACACGAGCCGCCGGTAGCCGTGGTCGACCAGTAGATGCCTGGTCAGCTCGGCCATTTGCGAGTTGTCAGCGCGGACCGAGGGGATGCCGTCGAGTGGCTGCCCGGCAAGCACGACGACCGGTACTTCGGCGGCCAGTCGCTGCAGGGTCTCGGGCTTGACCGTGCCACCGTGCACCGCGATGCCGTCGACCCTGGCCGACATCGCCAGGACATCGGCGTCGGCCGCCGCGCGCTTGTGCGTCCCGACGATGTGGACGCCGGCCCCGGCCTCCATCGCCTCGTACTCGAAGCCCTGGATCAACTCGGAGAAGTACGGCCCGGCCAGCCCGGGGAAGACGATCGCGACCGAGCCGTGTTTCCGCTCGGCCAGCGCCCGGCCCAGCTGACTCGGCCGGTACCCGTACTCCTCGATGACCTGCAGAACCCGCTGCCGCAACTCGGGCCGAACCTGCCCGGTACCCCGCGAAACCCGCGAGACGGTCGCGATCGACACCTGCGCGATCTCGGCAATCTCCCGGACCGTCGGCCGCCTGCTCCCCATCCACGCCCTCCCCGCCGCAGTAACCGGTTTCCAGCGACGATAGGCGAGGACCCGACCCGCAGCAAGCGGCGGCAATTCGGGAATTCCTGCGAGCGTTTGACACTGACCGGCTCAGGTATTTTGTCTACCTCCGGCGCCTCGCCGACGGCAGATTCTTCCCTTCGTGCTCCTCGGCTCCTGTGGCGCCCATCCGCCAACGACTACAGCGATCCTGGGCCTTCGCGGAGGAAAACTAAATGCAGTGACTTGGCGCGTACTTCGCTTTCACCAAAAGGAACGAATTATGCCGCGGAAGGGCATTTGATCAGACCCAGCCGCGTTTTGCGGCGGCTACACCGAGTTCGAAACGGGAGGTGGCGTCGAGACGGTCGGAGAGGTTTGCGGTGATTCGGCGGGCGGTTCGCAGGGAGATACCGAGAAGACGCGCGACCTGTTCGTCCTTGGCGCCGCCGGCGAGTAGGCGGAGTACCTCGGCCTCGTGCGGCGTGAGGGGTGCGCCGTCGCGGTCCTCGGGGGCGAAGAGCTCGGTCGCCCGGGACCAGTACGAGTCGAACATGGCCAGGGCCAGCGCGACGACGGCCGGGGAGCGGTGGATGACCGCGCCGGCGCTCTCGACCTCGGGGTTCAGCGGCATGATGGCGATCTCCTGGTCGACGATCAGGAGACGCATCGGCAGGGTCGGAGTGGCGCGGACCTCGCCGCCGAGCTTGTGCATGAAGGCGGCGAACTCGAGACCGGCCTTCGACACCGTCATGCTCTGGAGATAGACGCTGCGCATCTTGATCCCGCGCTCCAGCAGCGGGATGTCCGGTGATTCCTCGGCCGGGGCGACGATGTCGTCGACGTGGGCCGGGATCAGGCCCCAGAAGGATTCGCGGGACTTGGCGCCGAGTTCCTCGATCCGGCGGGAGGCGTTCGCGCGGCCGCGCAGTACCTCGACATCGCCGCTGGTCCGCGAGGTGAGCAGCTCGTTGTACTGCTCGGCCAGGATCTCGGCCGACGCCTCTGCCTCGTTGAGCTCACCCAGCAGGCGGTTGAGTTCGCTGCGGCGGCGCTCGGCCAGGCTCGACAGGCCGACTCTCGGGTGGACGGCGTGCTCGACGGCCGGGTTGGTCCAGGTCGGGACCAGGAGATCCAGCTTTCGCAACTCGTCCATCGACTGATGGATCTCGTTCAATGGACGTTTTAGTAGCGCCGCAATCTGCTCCGGCGTACTGTCCGCTTCGCGGAGAAGGGCGTGATAGACCGCGAAGGTGGCCTCGTCCACACCCAGCGGTCCCAGCACTATCTACACCCTCTCCAACGCTCGTTTGGAACCGACCATATACAGGGTGCGTCGATTTAGCGCGTTCAGCAGAAGGTTTCGAATTATTTCGAAGGGACCGGTAGTGATCAAGAGGTTTCTGACCGTGGCGGCGGCCGGCCTGCTACTTGCCGGTTCGGCCTGGCTGTCGGCCGGGTCGGCGATGGCGGCCCCGGATCCGCCGGTGGAGGACGACCCGAACGGGCCCTGCGCGGTCTGCTGGTAGCAACTCCTCCCGTAGACTAGGGGCGTGGCTCGTGGCGATGGTCGGCTCACTCATGACCTTGACCCGCAGGATCTAGGCCCGCAGGACGCTTGTGGCGTCTTCGGTGTCTGGGCACCGGGGGAAGAGGTCGCCAAACTCACCTATTTCGGGCTCTATGCTCTGCAGCACCGGGGGCAGGAGTCGGCTGGCATCGCGGTCAGCAATGGCAGTCAGATTCTGGTCTACAAGGACATGGGCCTGGTCAGCCAGGCCTTCGACGAGGCGACCCTGGCCTCCCTGCGGGGGCATATCGCCGTCGGTCACTGCCGGTACTCGACGACCGGATCCAGTGTCTGGGCCAACGCCCAGCCCACCTTCCGGTCCACCGCGACCGGCTCGATCGCGCTCGGGCACAACGGCAACCTCACCAACACCGGTGAGCTCGCCGCCAGCCTCGGCGGCAGCGACAGCCTCGATCTGGGGCTGGACCTCGACGTCGAGCACGCGAAGGCGAACGCCAAGCACGGCGCCTCCTCCGACACCGACATCCTGACCTCGATGCTCGCCGGGTACCCGGACCTCAGCATCGAGGAGGCCGCCGCGAAGGTGCTGCCCAAGGTCAAGGGCGCCTACAGCCTGATCTTCATGGACGAGACCACCCTGTACGGCGCGCGCGACCCGCAAGGCGTCCGCCCGCTGGTGCTCGGCCGGCTCGAGCGTGGCTGGGTGATCGCCAGCGAGACCGCGGCCCTCGACATCGTCGGCGCCTCGTTCGTGCGGGAGGTCGAGCCGGGCGAGATCGTCGCGATCGACGAGGAGGGCCTGCGCTCCACCAAGTTCGCCGAGCCGGACCCCAAGGGCTGCCTGTTCGAGTTCGTCTATCTGGCCCGCCCGGACACCCAGATCTCCGGCCAGCGGATCCACTCGACCCGCGTGGAGATCGGTCGTCGGCTGGCTCGCGAGCACCCGGCGGACGCCGACCTCGTGATCCCGACGCCGGAGTCCGGCACCCCGGGCGCGATCGGATACGCCGAGGAGTCCGGCATCCCGTACGGCTCCGGTCTGGTCAAGAACGCCTACGTCGGCCGGACCTTCATCCAGCCCAGCCAGACGATCCGCCAGCTCGGCATCCGGCTCAAGCTGAACCCGCTCCGCGAGGTGATCGAGGGCAAGCGGCTGGTCGTCGTCGACGACACGATCGTGCGCGGCAACACCCAGCGGGCGGTGATCCGGATGCTCCGCGAGGCCGGCGCGAAGGAGATCCACGTGCGGATCACGGCGCCGCCGGTGAAGTGGCCGTGCTTCTACGGGATCGACTTCGCCAGCCGCGCCGAGCTGATCGCGAACGGCCTGAACACCGAGGAGATCTGCCGCTCGCTCGGCGCCGACTCGCTGGGCTACGTCAGCCTGGACGGGTTGATCGAGGCCACCACAGTGCCGAAGGACAAGCTCTGCCGGGCCTGCTTCGACGGGGTCTACCCGATCGAACTGCCGAGCCCGGAGCAGCTGGGCAAGCACCTGCTCGAGGTGTCGGTGAGCACCGACGTCGACGGCCTGGCCACGGTTTCCGGTGGAGCTGGCGCCGCGGACGCCCTGTCCCGGCCATAACAGGCCGCCATAGAGGCCGTTCGGCCGTGAATCAAGGAGAACCCCACGTGACCGAGGGCGCGAGCTATGCCGCCGCGGGAGTCGACATCGAGGCCGGAGACCGGGCCGTCGAGCTGATGAAGGAATGGGTGGCCAAGGCGACCCGTCCCGAGGTGGTCGGTGGCCTCGGCGGTTTCGCCGGGCTGTTCGACGCGACCGCGCTCACGGCGTACCGGCGGCCCTTGCTGGCCACCTCGACCGACGGTGTGGGTACCAAGGTCGCGATCGCGCAGAAGATGGACCGGCACGACACGATCGGGTTCGACCTGGTCGGCATGGTCGTCGACGACCTGGTCGTCTGCGGGGCCGAACCGCTCTTCATGACCGACTACATCTGCACCGGCAA
>NZ_DASRXP010000589.1:0-8981 GCF_035687465.1 Kribbella sp. | reverse complement strand
CGGAGTACGAGGTGATGCGGCGGGCCGGGCAGTTCAGCGACCGGGCCAGGGCTGCGATGTCGATGTCGGTGAAAGCGGGCCAGGGCGGTTTGCCCCCGGCGTCGCCGGCCAGCCGGTCCATGATCGCGTAACGGCCGTTGGTGAGGACGATGAAAAGGACTCCACACGCGTACCGCGCGGCACTCCACAGACCCTGGACCGCGTAGAGGGACGAACCGTCGCCCAGCACGGCTACGACAGGCCGGCTCGGATCACCGAGCCGGAGCCCGGCGGCGGCCGGCAGGGCGAACCCGAGTCCGCCCATCGCGGCACTGACGAATCCGCGGGGTGTCCGCGCGGGCAGCAGTCGGTGAAGGTCCGGGCGCGAGGACGGCGTCTCCTCGACCAGGACGGTGTCACGTGGCAACCGCTCTGCGAGTGCGGCGAAGACGTGCGTCGCGAACAAGCGGTCGTCGGCACGCGGGGGCTCGACGGTCGGCGCGACGCGCAGTACGGGCTTGGACTTGCGTGGTTTCAGCCGTGCCGTGATCGCCGCGCAGGCGGATGCCGCGTCGGCCAGCAAGGCTACGTCCGCATGGCTGTAGTGCAACTCGTCAGGATCGTCGGAGATCACGGCTACGGCCAGCCCGTCTGGTACCAACGACCCCGGCTCGTACACGTACTGGCGGAACGCGCCCGTACCCACGACGAGCGCGACGTCGTACTGGGCGAGAACCGCGCGCAGTTCGGATCGCCCGGACGGCAGGTGACCGGCGAACTGTGGATGGTCCTGCGGGAAGCCCGCGCGGGCACCGAACGCCTCCTGCCAGACCGGCGATCCCAGTCGCTCGGCCAGAAAGATCAGCTCCGCCCAGGCCTGCTCGTCGTCAGCACCTGCGCCAACGACCAGAACCGGCGCGGCGGCGCCCTCCAGGAGCTGAGTGATGTCGTCCACGGCAGGCCCTGGTTCGCGGCGGGCGCGCGCCACCGCGACCGGCCCGGGAACCTCGAGTCCGAGATCGGTCTCCGCAGACCAGTCGTCCATCGGCACCACGACAATCGCCGGGCCGCGATGCTGCGCCGCTTCGTGCCAGGCACGCCGTACTGCGCCGGGAACGTCCTGCGGCCGGACGGGTTGGTGTTCCCACACGGGGTAGGCGCCGGCCAGCCCCTCGAGCCGGCCGGCGAGGAACGGCTCGCCGGCCAGATGGCGGCGGTCCTGCTGACCGACCAGCACGACCAGCGGAGCCCGGTTGGTGCGCGCGGTGGCGAGTGCGCCGACCGCGTTGCCCAGGCCTGCCGTCGTGTGCAGTACTACGAGCGCGGGCTGGCCGGTCGCGATGGCGTGACCGGTCGCCATACCGACCACAGCGCCTTCGTGCAGGCCGAGGATGAACTCGAGATCGTCAGGCAGGTCGACCAGGAAGGGGACCTCGGTCGACCCCGGGTTGGCGAACATCCGGTTCATCCCACACTGGCGCAGAACGTCGAGAGTGGCATCCCGCACGGTCGTCATCGGGACGCCCCCATGGCGACTGCCGCAATCGGCGTGATCGGCGCGGATGGTTCGGCGACTACGAGGGTCTCGATGAGGCCGAGGCCTTCGATCTCGCCGCGGAGGCGGTCGGTGGGAACCACGCTGCGTACTCCGGGTGGCGTGCCCGTCGAGACGATGTCGCCAGGCGCGAGGGTGAGTGCTTCCGTCAGCCAGGACAGCTGCTCAGGAATGTCGTGGAACATCTCGGCGGTACTGCCGTCCTGCCGCAGCTCACCGTTCACCCAGAAGCGGATGGCCAGCGCCTGCGGATCGGGGATCTCGTCAGCGGTGACGAACCACGGTCCGACGATGGCGAAGGTGTCGCATCCCTTGCCCCGGTCCATCCGGTTGTTGTCCAACTCGGAGACGTCTCTGGCCCCCGTATCGACGAAGGCGACATAGCCGGCCACCGCCGCCATGGCCGACCCCCGGTCGAGTCCGCGAGAGCGTCGACCAATCACCACGGCGAGCTCGAGTTCCGGATCCACCCGCTGGCTGATCGCCGGGTAGCGGAGTTCGTCGTACGGGCCGGCCAACGCGCTCGGCGCCTTGAGGAAACCCTGGAGTCCGCGAGGCGTGCGCGGCGCCTGCCGATCCCTCGGGTAGTTCGCCGTCATCCCCCAGAGCGTGTGCGGGCGTCCGATCGGCGGGCCGAACGTCGCCCTCTCCGCAGACCAGATGCAGTCCTCCGTCAGATCACCGAGGCCCGCCGCCGACTGCGCCCACTCGTGCACCGCACGAACGAGACAGAGCTCAGGGTCGGTCTGCAGCAACGCCGGGAGCGTCTCCGCCACCTCTCGCCGCGACCGCGGGATCGCGTCGTCCCGATGGCTGCCGCGGGTTTCGAGCATCCGGGCGTACGCCGCTTGGACGTCGACCAGCCGGCCTTCGACGACGTCAGGGAAGCAGAGCCGGTCGCCGAGATAGGTCCGCCTGATCGCGAGTTTCACGCCCGGACCGCCTTCGCCGGGTCGTTGCACGGGTCGAGGATCACGTCGAGTCCTCCCAGACTTTCCACTATGTCGAAAACCTCGCCGGCCTCATCAGCACCTCTGGCCAGGGGTACTTGGATAATGGACGCTAGCCACGACCCACAGAGCGGGCAATGATCGAGCCGAGGATTTCCACCATGTCGAAGAACGACGCCGCCAAGCCGAAGGGCGAGCCGCACGACGCGGTGAGCAAGTCGCTGCGCACCCTGCTCGCGCTCTCCACCCAGGAGTCGATGGGGGTCAGCGAGCTGAGCCAGGAACTCGATGTCGCGGTCTCCACCGCGCACCGCCTGCTCAACATCATGCGCCTGCACGACTTCGTCGAGCAGGACCTGCACTCACGGCGATACCGGCTCGGTCCCGCGGCACGCAAGCTCGCCGAGCACTCCCGGGGCGACCAGGATCTCGTGGCCGTCGGGCACCCGCATCTGGTGGCACTGCACGCGCAGATCAACGAGACCGTGAACCTCGTCGTCCTGGATGGAGCGGAGGCGCTCTTCACCGACGGCATCCAATCCCGCCAACCCCTGCGGGTCGCTACCCGTACCGGTGCGCGGCTACCGGCCTACGCCACGGCCGGCGGGAAGGTGCTCCTGGCCTACCTGCCGAAGGCGACGGTGCACACCTACGTCCCGTCGGACCTGCGCCGGATCACCCGCTTCACCTTGCGCGACCGGCAGGCCCTCGAGCGCGAACTGGACGAGATCCGCGCCCGCGGGTATGCGCTGAACCTCGGCGAGCACCTGGTCGAGGTCTGTGCGATCGCCGTCCCCGTCGACGGCCTGCACGGCCGACCCGTCGCCGCCCTCACGGTAGCCGCCCCACAGACCCGCTGGACCCGCAAACGCCTCGCGGCCCTAGCGCCCACCCTCACCACCACATCAGCAGCAATCACCCAGGCCCTCCACGAACACCACACCGACCCAGGGCACTAAGCGCTGAGGGTTCGGGTGACGCCTTGGGCGGCGACCTGGAGGGCGGTGAGTAGGCGGGCCCGGTCGCGTCTGAGCGTCGGTACGACGACGCCGATCGCGGCGACCACTTCGCCCTCAGGCCCGCGCAGCGGCACCGCGATGGAGCAAGCGCCCAGCGTCATTTCCTCCACCGTCGTCGCGTAGCCGTCGAGGCGAACCTTGTCGAGCTGAGCCCGCAAGCGGTCCGGCTGCGTGACCGTGTACGGCGTCTGCCGGGTCAGGTGGGCGAGCACGTTCTGCTGGACCGCCACCGGCGCATAAGCGAGCAACACCTTGCCGACTCCGGTCGCATGCATCGGCAGGCGTGCTCCCACCCGGCTGACCACCGGAACCGACGCCCGCCCGGACAAGCGCTCGAGATAGAGCACCGACGTGTCATCCCGGACAGCCAGATGCACGGTCGCCCAGGTCGTGGCGTGAATGTCGTTGAGGAAAGGCGCGACAACCTGACGCAACCCCGTCTGCACGGGAGCGAGCAGTCCGACGTCCCACAGCCGCCGGCCCACGACGTACTCGCCGCTCGCGTTCCGAACCAGCGCGCCGCCCGCTACCAGCTCGGCAGCCAGCCGGTACGCCGTCGGCACCGGCAAACCGGCTCTCCGCGCCAACTCGGTGAGCGTCAGCCTCCGGTGCTGGTCATCGAAGGCGTAGAGCACCGCCAAGGCGCGAGAGACCACCGAGGCGCCCGGGGTCGAGAGGTTGCCCGCCATACCCGCGATCCTTTCACTCAGTGAAAGCTTAGGCTCGCCGCGCCCGGTGCTGGTCCGCCACCCTTGGTCCATGTCTCGCATCGTCTCCACCACCACCGTCGGCATCGTCGGCGGCGGCCCGGCCGGCCTGATGCTCTCCCACCTGCTGCACGTGGCCGGCATCGAGTCGGTGGTGATCGACAACCGCAGCCGCGACGAGATCGAGCACACCCACCGGGCCGGCATCCTCGAGCGGGACAGCGTCCGATTGCTGATCGAGTCGGGGGTGTCGGACCGGGTGCTCCGGGACGGTCACGAGCACCAGGGCATCGACCTGCGGTTCGGCGGGGTGAACCACCGGATCGACTTCCAGGGACTGGTCGGCGCCTCGACCTGGCTCTACCCGCAGACCGACGTGTTCATCGACCTCGCCAATGCCCGGCAGCGCGACGGGGGTGACGTCCGCTTCGGTGTCACCGAGACGGCCGTCGCCGACGTGACCTCGGACCGGCCCCGGATGCTGTTCACCGACGCCGACGGCCAGGAGCACGAAATCCGCTGCGATCTCCTGGTCGGGGCTGACGGCTCGCGCAGTGTCACCCGCGCGTCGGTGACTAACCGGAAGGAGTATTTCCGCCAGTACCCGTACGCCTGGTTCGGGATCCTCTGCGAGGCCCCGCCGAGTGCGCCGGTCCTGATCTACACCCGGTCGGAGCGCGGTTTCGCATTGCTCAGCCAGCGCACCGAAGCCATCCAGCGGATGTACTTCCAGTGCTCGCCGGAGGAGTCGGTCGACAACTGGTCGGAGGACCGGATCTGGTCCGAGTTGCAGGCCCGCCTGGCCGGCGAGGACGGCTTCACCCTGAAAGAGGGCCCGATCATCGAGAAGACCGTGCTGCCCTTCAGGTCCTACGTTTGCGAGCCGATGCGGCACGGCAATCTGCTGCTCGCCGGCGACGCCGCGCACACCGTGCCGCCGACCGGCGCGAAGGGGCTCAACCTGGCGCTGGCCGACGTCCGCGTGCTCGCCGAAGTACTGGAAAGGGCGCTGCTCAAGGACGACCGATCCGCGCTGGACACCTACACCGACCGCGCGCTCGCCCGTGTGTGGAAGGCCCAGCACTTCTCCTACTGGATGACCACGATGCTGCACACCCTCCCCGAGGCCACCGACTTCGACGTACGCCGGCAACTCGGCGAACTGGACTCCGTGGCCAACTCCACCGCCGGAGCCACCTACCTCGCCGAGTGCTACACCGGCTGGCCCTGAGCTGCCCATTGGTCTTGGCGCCGAACAGCACATGCACCGGGGCATCAGCCGTCCCGCCGGCGCGTCCCCCTGGGGGAGTACTCCTAGCTGACGAAGACGGCTGTTGGCTTGGCCAGGGGGCCGTGGGGTTCGTACAGGGCCAGGAAGGTGCCGTCCGGGTCGAACATGGCGGTTTGCCGGCCTGCCGCCAGCTTCAGGCCGGGTAGCGGGCGGCCGGTGCGGATGGCGGTAGCCTGCTCCGCATCGGCGTCGTAGCGCGGGAAGGTGTCCGCCGCTACGTCAGCGATGGGGAGCATCGTGAAGGTCTCGGCCAGGGACTCCAGGGTGTGGGCCGAGGTCATGCCGAAGGTGCCCACGCGGGTACGGCGAAGCCTCGTGAGGTGACCACCTACGCCCAGGTCTGCGCCTAGATCGCGAGCCAGGGCCCGGATGTACGTGCCGCTGGAGCAGTCGACCGAGATGTCGACCTCGATGCCGCCATCCATCGGCCGAACGTCGAGGACGTCGTACCGGCTGATCGTCACGCTGCGAGCCTTCAACGCGACCTCTTCGCCCGCGCGGACACGTTCGTACGCCCGTTTCCCGTCGACCTTGATCGCCGACACCTTGGAAGGCACCTGGGAGATCTCGCCCCGATAAGCAGCGACCGCGGTCTCGATCGCCTCGGCGGTGACGGCGGCCAGCGCAGCAGGAGAGGCCGTGGACACGACCTCCCCCTCGGCGTCGTCCGTGGAGGACGTGGCGCCGAGGAGGATGGTCGCGTCGTAAGACTTGTCGGCCAGTTGCAGGTGGCCGAGCAGCCGGGTGGCGCGGTTCAGCCCGACCACCAGGACGCCGGTGGCCATCGGGTCCAGGGTGCCGGCGTGGCCGACCTTGCGGGTGCCGGCCAGCCTGCGGATCCTGGCCACCACCGTGTGCGAGGTCAGCCCCGCCGGTTTGTCGACGACGACGATGCCGTCGGCAACGATCGGCTCACTCGTCGTCGCTGTCATCGTCCTCGCGGTGCTTGTACGGGTCGGCGTCGCCGGCCGGCTTGGCGCCCGCGGCGGCCTTCGCCACCTCGGCGTCGGCCTGCCGGGCCTTCTCCAGCAGCTCCTCGATCTGCCCGGCGGTCTCCGGAATGGAGTCGAGGTAGAACGCCAGGCTCGGGGCACGCCGCAGTCCCAGGGCTTTGCCGACCTCGCTGCGGATCAGGCCGCGGGCCGACTCCAGCGCGGCCGCGGTGGACGCGCGGTCCTGCTCGTCGCCGTACACCGTGTAGAAGACGCTGGCCTCGCTCAGATCCCCGGTCAGCTTCGCGTCCGTCACGGTCACGAAACCCAGCCGCGGATCCTTCACCCTGCGCTCCAGCAGCTCCGCGACCAGGACCTGGATCCGGTCGGCCAGCTGCTTCGCCCTTGCTTCACCCATCAGGGCTCACTCCCTCATTCATGCGAAACGTCCGGAGCAGCGGCTGCGAAACCGCCACTCCGGACGTTACTCGGCACAGGACAACTGTCAGTTGCGGGGCTTCTCGCGAAGCTCGAACGCCTCGACCACATCGCCGAGCTTGATGTCGTTGTAGTTGGCCACGGTCAGACCACACTCGAAGCCCTCGCGGACCTCGGACGCGTCGTCCTTGAACCGCTTGAGCGACGACAGGTCGCCGTTCTCGACCACGACCGCACCGTCACGGATGAGTCGCACCTTGGCGTTGCGCTTGATGACGCCGCTGGTGACCCAGCAACCCGCGATGTTGCCGACCTTGGACGACCGGAAGATCTCGCGGATCTCTGCCGTCCCGAGCTTGAACTCCTCGTAGATCGGCTTGAGCATGCCCTTCAGAGCAGCCTCGATGTCGTCGATCGCCGAGTAGATGACCGAGTAGTACCGGACATCCACGCCCTCGCGCTCGGCCAGATCCCCGGCCTTGCCCGCCGGCCGCACGTTGAAGCCGATGATGACGGCGTTCGACGCGATGGCCAGGTTGACGTCGTTCTCGTTGATCGCACCGACACCGCGGTCGATGACGCGGAGGTTGACCTCGTCGCCGACCTCGATCCGCACCAGGGCGTCCTCGAGTGCTTCCACCGAACCGGACACGTCGCCCTTGAGGATGAGCAGGAGCTCCTGGCTCTCGCCCTTCTCCATGGAGGCCATGAAGTCCTCGAGCGTACGGCGCGCACGGCGCTTGGCGTTCGAGGCCGCACGGGCCCTCGCCTCACGCTTCTCGGCGATCTGGCGGGCCATCCGGTCGTCGTCGACAACGAGGAAGTTGTCGCCGGCTCCCGGTACGCCGGACAGGCCCTGGACCGCGACCGGCCGCGACGGCAGCGCCTCCTTGACGTTGTTGCCGTGCTCGTCGAGCATCGCCCGGACCCGGCCGTACGCCGGACCGGCGACCATCGAGTCGCCGACCCGCAGCGTGCCGCGCTGGACCAGCACGGTCGCGACGGGGCCACGGCCCTTGTCCAGGTGCGCCTCGATCGCCAGACCCTGCGCCGGCTGGTCCGGGTTGGCCCGGAGATCCAGCGAAGCGTCGGCGGTGAGGATGACACCTTCGAGCAGACCGTCGATGTTCAGTCGCGCCTTCGCGGAGACGTCGATGAACATGGTGTCACCGCCGTACTCCTCGGGCACCAGGCCGTACTCGGTCAGCTGACCGCGCACCTTGACCGGGTCGGCGTCCGGTACGTCGATCTTGTTCACCGCGACCACGATCGGGACGTTCGCCGCCCGGGCGTGGTTCAGTGCCTCGATCGTCTGCGGCATCACGCCGTCGTCGGCCGCGACCACCAGGATGACGATGTCGGTGGCCTGCGCACCACGAGCACGCATGGCGGTGAACGCCTCGTGACCCGGGGTGTCGACGAACGTGATGGCCCGCTCCTGGCCGTCCACCTCGGTGGTCACCTGGTACGCACCGATGTGCTGGGTGATCCCGCCGGCTTCCTTGGCGACGACGTTCGCGTGCCGGATCGCGTCCAGCAGCTTGGTCTTACCGTGGTCGACGTGACCCATCACGGTCACGACCGGCGGACGGGCGGCCAGGTCGCTCTCGCCACCGTCGTTGGCACCGAAGTCGATGCTGAACGACTCGAGCAGCTCGCGGTCCTCGTCCTCCGGGGAAACCACCTGCACGTCGTACTCGAGCTCGGTGCCGAGCACCTGCAGGGTCTCCTCGTTGACCGACTCGGTCGCGGTCACCATCTCACCGAGGTGGAACAGCACCTGGACCAGCGCGGCCGGATCGATACCGACCTTCTCGCCGAAGTCGGTCAGCGACGAACCACGAGCAAGCTTCACGACCTCGCCGTTGCCGTGCTTGACCCGCACGCCGCCGACGGCCGGAGCCTGCATGTTGTCGAATTCCTGGCGCTTCGCGCGCTTGGACTTGCGACCACGACGGGCCGGACCACCCGGACGCCCGAAGGCACCCTGCGTTCCGCCACGACCCCGGTTGCCCGGGCCCGGACGACCGCCACCGCCGCCACCGGGGGGACCGCTCGGGCCACCACCGGGACGGAAGCCACCGCCGCCACCGCCACCGCCGCCACCTGG
>NZ_DASRXP010000588.1:0-46387 GCF_035687465.1 Kribbella sp. | reverse complement strand
GGCCCGCCGTTCCCCGAGGACCCGTCGGATCCCGTCTAGCTCCGCAGGATGCCGGACAACCCGGTACTGCGACGGCGTGGTTGCGGTTCGAGGTGGTTCGCGAGGTGCCGTAGTACTGCGGCGAGGTGGTGCCGGGGGCCGGTCGAACCAGCCGCGCGACGGGTTGCCTTGTCCTGTCGGCGCAGGGCGTCTGTCTCGGCGGCGCGGAGGCGGTCGGCAACTCGGCACCGGGCGACCTCTTCGTTCTCGCTGATCATCATCTTGCTGCTCCTCTCGGTGGTCAGGTCCGGGTTTCGCGGGGGTAGGCATGAAGCTGGACGGAGACCTGCTCGGTGCCCTCGGGCAGCGGGGCGGTCAGGTCCGTGGTGCGGTACTTCTCCAGGACGTCCGTCACCTCGGTCATCATCGTTTTGAGCTCGGCCGCGGTGAGGTGAAAGATGTAGTCCGACAGCAGGGTGGCGTCGCGCCACTCCGGGGACAGCGTCTGCAGGCTGTCGATCGCGCGGAACGTGTTCTCGGCGTAGGTCTGGGCGAGGCCGTGCAGGAAGCCCATCGCCAGATCCGGCTCGGTCTCGAGCATCTCGGCAGCGTCGAACTCGGTCCCCTGGTGAGCTGCCTTCCACCACCGGTCCCGCGCGTTGCCGCGCTGGTCGTCCTCGACCACGAGTCCGGCCTCAGCCAGCTGCCTCAGGTGGTAGCTGGTGGCCCCGCTGTTCACCCCGAGTCGGGTGGCGAGACTCGTCGCGGTCTGCGGTCCGTAGACCCGCAGCAACCCCACCATCCGGTTCCGCATCGGATGCGACAGCGCTCGCAGTACTCGCGCATCCATTCGAACCGTTCCGCCACCTACGGCCAGGCCCTCTGCCTGCTCTGCCTGCGCCTGTTCCGCCTGGCTCTGTTCCTCGCTCATGCCAACGATGCTACGACTGCAAAGACAGTTTGCAAAGAGATTTTGCAAACTGCCTTTGTGGTTCTTGTGAGTTGTCCACAGATCTGAAGTCGTCGTCGGGAGCGGCGGGGAAGAGCGGCATCTTCTCTGGTGAGAAGGGAACCGGATGCGGCCACGGTGGCCGGGCGGCCCGCTCTGAGACGGAGGTATGGACCATGGTGCGGGTGATGCTCGAGGACGCCGACTACTGCGACGTCCCAGCCGATCTGATGACGTTCGACGACGGCATCGTCGTCTTCTGGCGCGACGGCGAGGAGGTGGGCCGGCACCGCCAGGCCAGGATCCGCGCCCTCGAGGTGCTGGGATCCCGCTCGACGGGCCGCCGGATCGAGGAGGCCCGCAAGAACTACCCGAACGCGTATCGCGGCTGGACCCAGGAGCAGGAGGACCTGCTCACCGAGCTCTACAAGAACAACGCCACCAAGGGTGAGCTGGTCAACGCACTCGGTCGCCAGCCGGGCGGTATCGAGACCCGCCTCCGCAGCCTCGGGCTGCTGTCGGAGGACGAGAAACTCAGATGATCCGCGCTCGACTGCAGTCCGGGCGAGGTGGGAACGGAGGGTGATCCAGCGAGACCGTTTTGTGATGCGGTGGAGCAGTCGGCGACAATGGCGCGATGCAGTCAAACACGGCCCCGCGCCGGCCCGCGCCCCAGCCGAACCAGGCGGGCCCCGCGGAGCAGCCGGGCCGGCCCGACGAGGCCGACGAGTCCGGGGCGCTGGAGTCGGTGCGGGCTGTGCTGCTGGACGAGAAGTCGCTGGTCAGGGCAGTCGGATCAGGTCGGCGCCGGGGTGCGGAGCCACCTGCGTACCAGCGGGTCGAGTTGCGCTACGTCGACCTGAAGGGCGGCCGGCACCTGCAGATCACCGAGTACGACGACCGCCAGGCCCACACCCGCAACGTCCCCGCCGACGATCCGGCGGTCGGGCGGGCGGCGGATGAGCTGCTGGGGGCGTCGTACGGGAACTGGCATGTGGAGACCACGGCGGAGACGCTGCGGCTGCGGTACACCAAGAAGGGCAAGCTGCTGCTGCACCGGCAGAGTGACAGCCGGGAGCAGCAGACGGACCACGACCGGACGAAGCAGCGGGCACTGGATCCGGCGGCTCCGTTCCTGATCGAGCTGGGCATCAGCGACCACCTCGGCCGGGTGAAGCCGTCGCGGCAGTCGAAGTACAAGCAGATCGACGAGTTCTGCAAGCTGCTCGCGCCTGCGCTGGACGAGGCGCTCGCGGCTGGGCGGATCGAGTCGGGCCGACCGCTGCAGGTGGTCGATCTCGGCTGTGGGAACGCGTACCTGACTTTGGCGGCGTACCACCTGCTCACGGCGGCCGGGCATGACGTACGAATGACTGGTATCGATCGCACCCCCGCGGCGCGGTCTCGGAACTCCAAGAGAGTGGCGGCGCTGGGCTGGCAGGACCACCTGCGGTTCGTCGATGCGACCATCGCGGACGCCCAGCTGGAGTTCCAGCCGGACGTCGTGCTGGCCCTGCACGCCTGCGACACCGCCACCGATGACGCGCTGGCCCGGGCGGTCGGCTGGGAGGCGCCGTTGATCCTTGCGGCCCCTTGCTGCCATCACGACATCCAGAAACAGCTCAAGAGCGTCGAACCACCGCCGCCTTACGGGCTTCTGACCAGATATGGCATCGTTCGGGAGCGGTTCGCCGACGTGTTGACGGATTCGTTGCGCGCGGCAGTACTACGGCAGGTCGGATACCGGGTGGAGGTGGTGCAGTTCGTGGACAGCGAACACACGCCGCGCAACTTGCTGCTGCGAGCTGCCCGGACCGGAGCAGCCGCGGGGCCCGAGGTCCGGGCGGAGTACGACGCGCTGGTCGGCGAGTGGCAGGTCAAGCCACGGCTGGCGGCGCTGGTCCTTGAACCCGACCGCGAGGCGGTGTCTTGAGCAAGCTGGGGAAAGTCCTGACCGTGACCGCGGTGGCCCTGCTCAGTCTGGCGGGCACCGCTGTCCCTGTTCGCGGCGCTTCTGCGGCAGGTCAGCCGCCGGCAGCCGACCCGCCGGCGCCGAAGAAGATGTTCACCATCACCGACGATCGGGTGGACGAGTCCTCGGGGCTGGCCAAGAGCCAGAAGTACGAGGGCATCTGGTGGACGGTGAACGACTCGGGTGACACTGCCCGGGTGTTCGGCATCGACACCAAGGGCAAGGTCCAGGCGGTGCTCAGCTTCAGTGCGCCGGTGAAGGACGTCGAGGCGATCGCGGTGGATCGCGACGGGACGATCTACATCGCGGACATCGGTGACAACAAGTCCAACCGCGACATGATCGAGGTCTACACGATCCCCGAGCCGGAGGAGTTGGCCGACGAGGACAGCGTGAAGTTCCACCGGTACGACTTCGAGTACCCGGACGGGGCACACGACGCGGAGACCCTGCTGGTCGAGCCGACCACCAACCGGCTGTACTTCGTCACCAAGGTGGCGAAGGGCAAGGCCGGCTTCTACTCGGCGCCCGAGGAATCGTCCCGGGAAGGGACGAACCCGCTCACCAAGATGGCGGACGCACCGGCCGGAGTGACCGACGGCACGTTCATGCCGGACGGTAAGCAGGTGGTACTGCGCAGCTACGTGGACGTCGCCACGGTCGCCTGGGGCGAGAAGCCGAATGTGGTGGGCCGCGGTGCCGTGCCGCTCGCCCAAGGTGAGTCAGTGGCGGTCGGTCCTTCGGGCAGCGACCTGCTGGTCGGTAGCGAAGGGTCGAACTCGGTCGTCTACCAGGTCCAGGTCCCGCCACGTAAGGCCGCAGCTACTCCGACCTCGACCCCCAAACCGGCACCGGCCTCGGACAGCAGCAGCGAGCCCAAGTCGAACCACAACCTCCGCTGGATCCTGATCGGCGCAGCCCTCTTCGCCCTGATCATCACCATCGTCACCTTCCCCGCCGGCCGCCGCGAACGCCACGACCGAATGGCAGAAAACGCCCGCCTGACCGGCCAACCACCCCCCGACCGCCACCGCCGCAGAACCTCCGTCTAGCCGGCACCCGGCTTCGCCGCCCACCGCTCGGCCGACCTGCCCGGGCGCCGCGGACTCGCGCAGGCGTCGCGGACCCGCGCAGGCGCCGCGGACTCGCGCAGGCGTCGCGGACCCGCGCAGGCGCCGCGCGGTTCCGTCGCTTGACGCCCGGTGAGACCACCGCGCCCGCCCTGCCGGGCACGCCCCGCTTGGACATGCGACAGCCGCCGACCGGTTTGCTTGGTCGGCGGCTGTCGGGGGTGTTAGCGGAGGGCGTCGACCGTGAAGTCGATGGCCTGGGTGAGCTTCTCTACGTCGTCCGGGTCTACCGCGGGGAACATCGCGACGCGGAGCTGGTTGCGGCCGAGTTTGCGGTAGGGCTCGGTGTCGACGATGCCGTTCGCGCGCAGCGTCTTGGCGACCGCGGCGGCGTCGATCGACTCGTCCAGGTCGATGGTGCCGATGACGAGCGACCTGGCGTCCGCGTCCTCGACGTACGGCGTGGCGTAGTCGGACTTCTCGGCCCAGTTGTACAGCCGGTTGCTGGAGTCCGTGGTGCGCGCGACGCTCCACTCCAGCCCGCCCTGGCTGTTGATCCAGTCGGTCTGCTCCGCCATCAGGAACAGCGTGGCAAGCGACGGCGTGTTGTACGTCTGGTTCTTGCTGGAGTTGTCGATCGCGGTCGCCAGGTCCAGGAAGGCCGGGATCCACCGTCCGGACGCGGTGATCTCCTCGACCCGCGCCAGCGCCGCCGGCGACAGGATCGCGATCCACAGCCCGCCGTCGGAGGCGAAGCACTTCTGCGGCGCGAAGTAGTAGACGTCGGTCTCGCTGATGTCGACCGGCAGACCGCCCGCGCCGGAGGTGGCGTCGATCGCCACCAGAGCACCCGCGTCAGCTCCCTCGACCCGCTTGACCGGTGCCATTACCCCGGTGGAGGTCTCGTTGTGCGGCCACGCGTAGAGGTCCACGCCGGCCTCGGCGACCGCGACCGGACGGCTGCCCGGCTCGGACTTGATCACGCTCGGCTCGCCCAGGTGCGGCGCGAGTTGCGCGGCCTTGGCGAACTTGGAGGAGAACTCACCGAAGCTCAGGTGCTGGCTCTTCTCCCGGATCAGCGCGAAGGTCGCGATGTCCCAGAAGGCGGTCGAGCCGCCGTTGCCGAGCACCACCTGGTACCCGTCCGGCAGCTGGAACAGGTCGGCCACACCCTGCTGCACCCGGCCGACCAGGTTCTTCACCGGGGCCTGGCGGTGCGAGGTGCCGAGCAGCTTGGCGCCCTCGGTCGCCAGGGCCGCGACAGCCTCGGGGCGCACCTTCGACGGACCGGCACCGAACCGGCCGTCGGCGGGCTTGAGTTCTGCGGGGATCTGAATGGCGCTGGTCACCAGCGTGTTCCCTTCGTCGTCTGGCTGGATCCTCGCCGACGACGCTGTCAGCAACCCCAGTCTTCCACACGCCCGACACACCACCCCAGCAGGCCCAAACCCCGGACCCCGGCCAGCTTCGTCTACTCGTGCTTGCGAGTGATCGTCTGCCGACCTGTCATCACAGCAATCGGTCCGCCCTCAGTGCTGACCCATTCGCCGCAAGCACCGCCACCTTCCGCGACGCCGAGTTCCAGCGGGCTGCCGTCCATCCGCAGTGCAGGGTGGTAGTACTCCGCGACCTGTTGTGCCTCGCCCTCGATGTAGTGCCCGATCAGCGCGCGCCGGAAGCGGTCCGTAGTCACATTAGGCGCACTGCCATGCACAAGAGCGCCATGGAAGAACAGCACGTCGCCCGGCTCCATCTCTACCGGTACTGCGGCCTCCGGATCCGGCAGCGGCACTGTCACATCGGTGAAGCTCACCTTCGTATCCGCCTTCTCCGTACACAGAATCGGCCACCGGTGACTGCCCGGCACCACTTCCAGGCACCCGTTCTCCCGGTCCACTCGGTCCAGCGCCATCCACGCCGCTACGCACGTACCGGGCTCCGCCTTCAGATAGAAGTTGTCCTGATGCAGCGCCTGCCCCCGCGACCCAGGCGGCTTGAAGTAGATCATCGTCTGCACCGCGTACGGCGACCTGCCGAGCAAGGTGATCATCACGTCGTCCAGGCGCTCGTCGATCAGCCACTGCAACGAAAGGTCATCCCACCGATGCATCTGGGCCATCCGCGGGTACCGCCGCAACGGATCCCGGCTGTCAGCCTGTACGCCGACCACGTCGCCCGGGTACGAACCACGGCGGCGCAGCGCCATGTAGTGCTCCCGAAGCCGCTCGACCTCGTCCGCGCCGAACAGGCCATGCGCCAACGCATAGCCGTTCACCTCGAACTCGTCCTTGAACGAAACGCTCATCCGTTGTCCTCACCCTTGACTCGACGCCAACCTGGCGCCACCGCCTACCATTTCCCTGGCAAGGCAATTCTCCGAGCCAACGACCCCGCGGAGCCACAGACGATCGACGCAAGGAGTTGAGCTTTTGACGCATAGCCCAGCTCTGACAACAGACGCTCCCCTGACGGAAGGCGCATCCCTGGCTCGAGGCGCCCCCTTGCACCTTGAGTTGCTGTCCCCGCCGACCTTCTGGCGGTGTGAGCCCAGCTGGTCCTGGGTTTCCCGCCCGCTGCCGAACTACCTCCTCTGGTGCGTGCTAGACGGAATCGGCCGGCTCGAACTCAACGGCGACACCTGCGACCTGGCCCCCGGGACCTGCGCGGTCTTCGCCCCCGGCGATGCACCCACCGCCAGTCACGATCCACGCCGGCGCCTCCTGGTGTTCGGCATGCACTTCCAGGCGACCCCCTCAGACGTAGTACCGGAGCAGCGGTGGTGTGACCTGCCGGACCGGGTACTGCTCGACGCGCTGGCCCGCAGCTCGGACACGGCGTACAGGCGAGGGGATCCGTTGGGGGAGCGGCAGGCCGAGCTGTGCCTGGAGCAGTTGCTCTGCCTGATCTGGGAGGCGGCCGACAGCCCGCGGAAGACTGCGTCCGACACAGCGATCGAGGAAGTTGCCCAGAGCATCCGTCAGGACCCCGGGCGCGAGTGGACCGTCCAGCAGATGGCCGCGGCGGCTGCCCTGTCGCGAGCCCAGTTCACCAGGAGGTTCGTGGCCCAGCACGGCACCGCGCCCGCGCAGTACGTGATCAAGGCAAGGATCGACCGCGCACACCAACTACTGACCGAGACCGGCATGACCGTCACCCAGATCGCCGCGGCCCTCGGCTACACCGACGTCCCCTACTTCAGCCGCCAGTACAAACAACACACCGGCCACTCACCCAGCAACAGTCGCTCCTGATCACCCGCGCCACTGCTCGAGCACCTCGTCGAGCTCCGCGCGGATCCGTTCGCGAGCGTCGACGCGGGATACGCCCGCCATCAGCAGTTCGTCGTACGGCGTGTCCTCGTGGCGAATGGATGCCACCACCGCCAGGGTCACCGCGTTCTCCTCGAGAGCGCGGCCCGCGGCTGATCGGCCGACCCGTCCACTGCTCCGCGTCCCGGCATGCCGCGCGATCGCTTCAGCCCGATCGGCCGGACAGCGCGGGAACAGCCGCGCGATCTCGGCCGCCATCCGCTGCTGGAACTCGACATCTTCGACCGCGCGCCTCGCACGAGCGCGCTCCCGCTGACGCTCACGGACGTCCTCGTCGGCGAGGCACTGCTCCTCGGCGACCTCCAGCGCAGGCTGCTCGACCAGCACGCCTTGCCGCTCGTACCGCTTACGCCGAGGGCTCCACCGGATGACGACAGCCGACAACGTGCTCGCCTTCCGCGCCCGCCGGGTCAACGCGGTGTTGCCCGACGGCAGGAACACGAGGTGGTCGAGATCAACACAGGAAAGGCAGTGCGGGGCATCGTCCTCGAGCCGCAGCAGCTCCGCCTCGGCCGTCCCGCAATCCGCACAGGTGAACGCCTTCAGCGGCGAGATCACCAGCAGCTCATCGGACTCCTGCTTCGGATGAGGACTCACCCCACAGAGCTTACGTCCGAAGAGCCGGGGGGCAGGCCCCTCAGTTCTTCGGACGTAAGGAGGGTCAAGCCCAGGAGTCGTTCCAGCCTTCGATGGCGGTGGCGGGGCGGGACGCCGGGCCGGAGTAGATGGCGGAGGGGCGGATCAGGCGGCCGGTGCGCTTCTGCTCGAGGACGTGGGCGCTCCAGCCCGCAGTACGGGCGCAGGTGAACATCGAGGTGAACATCGGCGGCGGGACCTCGGCGAAGTCGAGCACGATCGCGGCCCAGAACTCCACGTTCGTCTCCAGGACCCGGTCCGGCCGGCGTTCGCGGAGCTCGGCCAGGGCGGCCTTCTCCAGCGCCTCGGCGACCTCGTACCGCGGGGCGTCGAGCTCGCGGGCAGTACGCCGGAGAACACGGGCGCGCGGGTCCTCCGCCCGGTACACGCGGTGCCCGAACCCCATCAGGCGGTCGCCGGCATCGAGCAGTCCCTTGACGTAAGCCCGGGCGTCACCGCTCTTCTCGACACCCTCGATCATCGTCAGCACCCGGGCCGGGGCACCACCGTGCAGCGGACCCGACATCGCGCCGACCGCACCCGACAACGCCGCGGCGACGTCAGCGCCGGTGGAGGCGATCACCCGGGCGGTGAAGGTGGACGCGTTCATGCCGTGCTCGGCCGCGGAGGTCCAGTACGCGTCGACCGCCTTGACGTGCTTCGGATCGGGCTCGCCACGCCAGCGGATCATGAACCGCTCGGTGATCGTGGTCGCCTTGTCCACTTCGCGTTGCGGCACCATTGGTTGCCCGATGCCACGAGCTGCCTGGGCGACGTACGAGAGTGCCATCACGGCGGCGCGGGACAGGTCGTCGCGAGCCTGGATTTCGTCGATGTCGTACAGCGGCCGCAGTCCCCAGGCCGGGGCCAGCATCGCCAGCGCGGACTGGACGTCGACCCGGACGTCACCGCTGTGGACGGGGAGCGGGAACGGTTCGGCCGGCGGCAGGCCCGGGATGAAGGCCCCGTCGACGAGCAGGCCCCAGACGTTCTCGAACGGCACCCGGCCGACCAGATCCTCGATGTCGACCCCGCGGTAGCGCAGCGCCGACCCCTCCTTGTCCGGCTCGGCGATCTGGGTGTCGAACGCGACGACTCCCTCCAGACCATGCTGGACCTCGGTCTTCGGATCTGACGACATCTGTCCGTGACTCCTTTGTCAGGTTTTCGGCGCCCAGGCAGCATAGGCCCCGCGCCTCCGCCCGGAACAGTTGCCAGGACTGTGAGGGTGACCGCTTGGGCCATTACCCTCGCGGGCATGGCATCGAAGCCGAACCCCTGGATCGGACTGTTCGTCGGCGCTCTGGCAGCGTGGATCAGCACCGTCCTGGTCTCGCACGCCGGGACCAAGCTGAATGTGATCCTCATGGTCAGGCTCGACGATCGTCTCTCGGACAGCCTGCCCTGGGCTCTGTTGGTACTGGGTGTCGCAGTGGCGTTCGGCATCATCCTGTCGCTGCCGGTGATCTCCGCCGGGGCTCTGGTCGGGGCGGGCGCGCTGCTGACCGGCGTGGGACTCGCTGTGCAACTGCTGCCGATCCGTCAGGCCTTCGACCTGGCCAAGGTCTTCGAGATGCCTGGCGCGGATCGAGTCGGCGGCTACCTGGTGTGGGACGGCTCGGCGCTGTTCGTCGGCGCGATCCTGTTGGTGCTCGGCGTACGCCGCTGGATCGCTGACGCGAAGCAGACTCGACCACAGACGCAGGGTTACCAGCCTGGTTACCCACCCCAGCAACAGCCCGGTCCGTGGGGCGACTACCCGGGCCGGCAAGCCCCCGGACCACAGGACGGCCAGCCGTCGGGCTACCCACCGCAGGGCCCACCGTCGGGCTACCCACCGCAGGGCTACCCGCCGCAGGGCCAGCGGCCGCAAGGCCCGCCGCCGGGGCAGCCGACTTGGCCGCCGCAGGGTCAGCCGCCGACCTATCCGCAGCAGCCCGGCGGGACCTTCCCCGGCTGAGCGTGCCGCTGGCGACTAGGGTTTCGGGGGTGGACCTAGGAGAGATGCGGCAGACCTACGGGCTCGGTGAACTGCTGGAGAGCCAGGTCGACCCCGACCCGATCGTGCAGTTCGGTTCCTGGCTGGCCCAGGCCACCGAGGCCGGCCTGGCCGAGCCCAATGCGATGGTGCTCGCCACTGCGGACGCCGACGGGAAGCCCTCGGCCAGAACCGTGCTGCTGAAGGGCCTCGACACCAGAGGCTTCGTCTTCTTCACCAACCAGCAGTCCCGCAAGGCCGACGACCTCGCCGCCAACCCGTACTGCGCTCTGGTCTTCCCGTGGCACGCGATGGAACGCCAGGTCCGGGTCGAAGGCAGCGCCACCAAACTCCCGCAGGACGAGGTCGACGCGTACTTCGCCTCCCGGCCCCGTGGTTCCCAGCTGGGTGCATGGGCGTCGCAACAGTCCCAGCCGGTGGACTCCAGGGAAGAGCTGGACCTGCAGTACGCGTCGTACGAGCGGCAGTGGCCGGAGGGCACCGAGATCTCCACGCCGTACTTCTGGGGTGGCTACCGCATCGAGCCCCAGGCTTTCGAGTTCTGGCAGGGCCGCACCGGCCGGTTGCACGACCGGCTGGCGTACCGGCGTACCGACGCGACCTCGAAATGGGAGCTGGTCCGGCTCCAGCCCTGATCGGCCCGCAGGCAACCAGCGCAGAAGAACCAGGGCATAAAAAAACCCGCGAGCGCTTCCAGGGACACGACCGGGTGGCCGAACTCTGGGTCAGGCGGACTGACCTGACTGCCCGCGGGTCCGGTGGCGGCGCTGAACTGGCCGACCACGTGCCCACTAACTAGTGGTTGGCGGGTTAGCCCGCCGCCACCTCACGAGTCCGATTGCAATTCATGCGTTGGACCACCTCCCTTCGCGTGTACTCAGAACCTACGTCGCGGGCGTTCCACGTTCAACCACTTTTCGCCGACAGATGAACGCCCGCTCGTGATCCCCTGGGGACATGGTTCTCAGACTTGGCCTGCCCGTCCTGATCCTGCTCGTCGGAACCGCCTGGGTCGCGTGGTCGTCGTACCGCCGGGCCGCCGACGCCGAGCGGGCCGTGACCGAGCTGACAGCGGAGACGAAAGCGCTGCTCCAGCAGGTCCGGTCGCTCGAGAAGGCGGTCGCGGCTGCGGAGCAGGGGCTGCGTACGCTCAGCTCCCATCCGTCGGTGCCGCGCGACGTCGCGCTGACCGCGGACCTGACCCTCGCCGATGTCCGGCGACTCACCGAAGGCAAGGAGCTCGACCACTGATGGCAAAGCTGGGGACTGCGGCAGCGGTCGCGAAGGGCGGCAGTGTGAAGGCGAAGGTGATCGGCGGGGTGGTCCTGCTGGTCGTGGTGATCATCGTGCTCGCCAATCTCTTCAACTTCGCCGACACCGACGCGAACAAGATCGGACTGCACTACGGCGGCGGCGTGATCGAGGACAAGAAGTTCAAGTCGATCATCCCGCCCGGCTCGACGAACAAGCTGATCGGCCCCGGCGACACGGTCTACAGCTACCCGATCGACCAGCGGTCCTACATCATCGGCGGCGCCGGCGCGGACACAGAGGACGCCGACGAGGTCACCGTGGTCAGCAAGGACAACGTCCGGCTCGGCGTCCGCGTGCAGGTCTACTTCACGCTGAACCGTGAACAGCCGGTGATCCAGTCCTTCCATGAGCGGATCGGCCTGAAGACGGACGCCTACACGGCATCCGGCTGGGACGACATGCTGCAGTCCTACTTCCGGCCGCAGATCGACCGCGCGCTGGCCGCCGTCGGGACGAACTACAACTGGGCCGAGCTCTACAACAACGAGGCGAAGAAGTCGCAGTTCCAGACCGCCGCGGCCAAGGAGTTCACCCGGTTGCTGCCGGCCGCCGTCGGTGGCGACTACTTCTGCGGTCCGTCGTACACGGGCGGCAACGCCTGCGGTGAGTTGTCCTTCACGATCCAGAAGCCGACGCCGCTCGACAAGGGCATCATCGACGGGCTCGAAGCCAAGCAGCGCGCCGAGCTCGCCAAGCAGGCGCAGGAGCAGAAGAACCAACAGGTCAACGTGGAACTGCAGTCGGTCAAGCAACAGGTCGCGATGCTGGGCGCCCAGGGCTACCTACTGAAATCCGCCATCGAGTCAGGCAAGATCCAGTTCATGGTGATCCCCCAAAACGGCAACGTCACCATCCCCGCCCCAACCCTGCCCACAACCCCGCCCCAGGCCCCGCGCTGAGCCGAAGCCCTCGGGTCAGTCGCGGTCGTAGTGGCTTGGGGGGAAGGGGTGTTTCTCGGTGAGGGGGTAGAGCTCGCTTTCCTCGGTTTCGCGTTTGATCTCGGCCTGTTCTTCGGCGTAGTCCTCGGTTTGGGTCAGGTCGGTGGGGACCGGGTCGTCGGTGGCGGGTGGGACCTCGTCCGGGTCGTAGTCGTCCACGCCGGCCTCGACCCGCTCCTCTTCGGTACGGCGGGCCAGGGCGTCGTCGTCCGGGTGCAGGGACGGGGCGCCACCGTGTTCGCGCCGGTCGCGGTGGGCGTCTTCGGTGGGGTCGAACGGTTCCTGTGTCATCGCTGCCCTCCAGCAGTCCGTCTGGGTGTGGTCTCTCCCAGTGTGGCCCTCAGGATCCAGCTCAGTTGAAGAGGGCAGGGTCCACGCTGATCCAGGTGTGGACGGCACGCGCGAGGACGCGGCCGTCGGCGTCGTACAGGGTGGTGGCGGTGTGGGTCTTGCGGCCGTCCTCGGCCAGCAGTCGGCCCATGATCACGCAGGACTCGCCGGCCGGCGGACGGGCGTCGATGCAGGCAGTCATCTGGCCGAGGACCGACGGCCGTCCCTCCTGGTCGAGCGTCCAGCCGCCCGGACAGTCCAGCGCCGTCCAGATGTAGACGGGATCGATACGGCCGTCGGCACCGACCAGGTCCGCGGCGGGATGCCAGGTGCATGCCGTTCGGCCGTCGCCGAGCGCGCCGGGGCGGAGCCGCAGACCCTCGGCGTTCATCGGACCGCAGCCGAAGCAGTTAGGGAAGGGATGGTCCACAAGCCCCCGGTACGACGCTTCCGCCGCCCGCGCCTCAGCCGGCGAGACAGCGTCGATCGTGGCGTCGGCCAGGCTGTCCGCGGCAACGGTCACGCCCTCGGCAACAAGAGCATCCGCTGCCGACAAGTTGGCGTGGTCGCCGTCCACCAGCAGGTCGAGGTCCACGTCCATCGGCGGAGGTAACCGCAAGGTCACTCGCGGCACTGTGCCGTCCGGCGCGAGCTTGGCCAATGCCGCTCCGACCAGCCCCGCCGTGTAGCCACCATTGCCCGACTGCTCCGGTCCCCGGAACCGCCGTTCGATCCGCAGCACCTCACGCGCGCTCATAGGCAACGACCTTAGTGGCGCGTCGACAACAGCGCTCGCAGGGCACCAGTCGCCCCGAATTCGGGCAATTCGGAGGGTTTTCCCTGAAGTCTGGAGATTTACTGCGCTGATCACTCCTGTTCAAACGACCGTTTGAACTATGCTGACCTCAGGCTACGGCGCGTAAGCAGGTGGGGTGCCTGAACGGGTGGTGGCTGGGGGGAAGGAGAACTCTGTGGACACACCCGTGGAATCGACCCGGGAGAGGTTGCTCAACGTCGCCGAGCAGAGGTTCGGCGAGGGGGGTTACGAAGGAACCTCGCTGCGGGCCATCACGGTCGCGGCGGCCGCGAATATCGCGGCGGTGAACTATCACTTCGGTTCGAAGGAAGCGTTGTTGCGGGCCGCGGTGGCCCGCGCGATGGCGCCGGTCAACACCGAGCGTCGTCGTCGACTGGACCAACTGGAGGCCAAGGGCCGGCCGAGCGCCGAGCAGTTGATCAGGGCCTTCATCGAGCCAGGCCTCGATCTCGTACTGCGACGTGGCGATCGCGGCGCGATCGCAGCGAGATTCATCGGCCGGGTCGCGTTCGACCCGAGCCCTCGGATCCGGGAGTTGTACGCGGCGGAGTCGGATCCGGTCGAGGCGCGCTACCTGGCCGCATTGCAGGCGGCGTTACCGGAAGCGGCGCCGGAGTCGGTCGCCTTCGGCTACGTCAACATGCTGGGGCTGCTCGCGCTGCACCAGTCGCAGGCACTGACCCGGGCACCAGGGACGGAGGACCTCGATGATCCGGGCAAACTCGCGGAGAACCTGATCGCCTTCCTGGTGGCGGCGTTCGACCGGGGGCTGCGGGCCTGAAGGCGGCCGGGCGCCTGCCTGAAGGCGTCCAGAAAATGCTCACGGATGTTCGGACTGCCGGGTAACGCTGCATAATGGCGCTCCGTGGACCCCTGTGAAGTCGTGGTTGCCGTCGATCTCGGTGGAACCCGGATGAAGTGCGGCCTGGTCGCCGCGGACGGTGCCGTGCTGCACCGGGAGACCAGGCCGACACCCCGGGCTGTGTCTGCTTCAGGGGGCGGCGGCCGCGCCGTACTCGACGCACTGATCGAGACCGTGGTCGAACTCGGTCAGAAGGCCGCCGCGGACGGTCACCGGGTCCGCGCGGTCGGCGTCGTCGTGCCCGGCATCATCGACGCCGATCACGGCACCGCAAGCGCTGAGAATCTCGAATGGGTCCGTACACCGGTGCTCGCCGAACTGAAGGCGGCCATCGGGGAGGACCAGCCCATCGTGCTCGCCCACGACGTCCGCGCAGGTGGCTACGCGGAGCTCCGTCAGGGCAGTCTGCAGGGCACGACGAACTCGCTGTTCCTCCCGTTGGGTACAGGTATCGCCGCAGCGATGGTGGTCGACGGCTCGCTGGTGAGCGGCGACGGGTATGCCGGGGAGCTCGGGCACACCCGGTTCGTCCACGGGGACTCGGCCGAGCTCTGTGCCTGCGGGCAATGGGGTTGCCTCGAGACTGTGGCTTCTGCTGCCGCCCTGGCGCGACGGTACGGCGTACGGACCGGCAGGAGTGTGGACGGGTCACGGGAGGTGCTCGAACTGCTTGCTGCAGGGGATCCCGATGCAGCAGCCGTTTGGGACGAAGCACTGGCCGCTCTGGTCGACGCGCTGGTCCTCTACACGACGCTGGTTGCCCCGACCCGAATCGCTATCGGCGGCGGTCTGGTGGGAGCCGGTGAGACCTTGCTGGCACCGCTGCGCGAAGGTGTTGCTGCCAGGTTGACCTTCCAGCGCGGCCCGGAGATCGTGGCCGCCGTGCTGGGCGAGGAGGCCGGCTGTCTCGGTGCCGCGCTGATGGCCTGGGACCGGGTGACTGCTGACCAGAGCGGAGGGACGCCGGGATGACGACGTATCGCGTGGGCCGACTGGTCACGCCGGACGACGTACTGGAGAACGCCTGGATCCAGGTGGTGGACGAGGACATCCTCGCGTTCGGGCGCCGGTCGGACGGGATGCCCGCGGACGGGCAGCGCCCCGAGGACCTCGGCGACGTCACGGTGGTGCCCGGCTTCGTGGACATCCACACGCACGGTGGCGGCGGCGCGACGTACTCGACGACTGATCCGGAGGAGGCGCGCAAGGTCGCGGCCTTCCATGCGAAGCACGGCACCACGACGACCCTGGCCAGCCTGGTCACCGCGCCGCTGGACGACCTCGTCTCGCAGACTGCCTGCCTCGCCGATCTCGTCACCGACGGGGTGATCGCCGGAGTCCATCTCGAAGGGCCGTTCCTGTCCGCGGCCCGCTGCGGTGCGCATGAGCCCTCGCTGCTGCGCGACCCGGTCGAGGACGATGTGGCGAAGGTACTGAGCGATGCCGTGAAGATGGTGACGATCGCGCCGGAGCTGCCCAGTGGGCTCGATGCGATTCGCCAGGTGGTCGACGCCGGCGTGGTCGCGGCGCTCGGGCACACCGACGCGACGTACGACCAGATGATCGCCGGAGCCGACGCGGGAGCGACCGTGGCAACCCATCTCTTCAACGGGATGCGGCCGTTCCACCACCGCGACCCAGGCCCGGTCGGTGCGGCCCTGAACGATTCGCGGTTGCTGCTCGAGGTGATCAACGACGGCATGCACCTGGACCCCCAGGTGGTCCGGGTCGCGCTGGCCGCGGCCGGGGTCAACCGGATCGCCCTGATCACTGACGCGATGGTTGCCACCGGTATGCCCAACGGGCGGTACATGCTCGGCACCCTTGAGGTCGACGTCAAGGACGGTCTGGCAACGCTTGCCCACGGCACCCATTCGATTGCCGGCAGCACCTTGACGATGGACGTCGCCTTCGCCAACGCGGTAAAGGCCGGGGTCTCGCTCGTCGACGCGTCCCGGATGGCTTCCGGCACTCCTGCCGACGCGTTCGGCTGGTACAACGTCGGTGGCATCGAGACCGGCCGGCGCGCTGACCTGGTCCTGCTGGACGAGGAGTACGCCGTCCGCAAGGTGATGCGGGCCGGCGCATGGCTGGACTGATCGGGGCGGTCACCCTCAACCTCGCGCTGGACGTCACCTACGCCGTGGATGAACTGCTGGTCGGCGGCAGCCATCGGGTCACCGAGGTCCGGCAGCGGGCCGGCGGCAAGGGCGTCAACGTCGCCCGGGTGGCGGCCACGCTGGGACATCAGGTGGTCGCACTCGGGTTCGTCGGCGGCCTGACCGGTGAGATCGTCGCGGAAGAGTTGTTCGACGCGGGCCTGACCGCGTTGCTGACCCCGATCGCGGGGGAGACCCGCCGGACCGTTGCCATCGTCAACGGTGCCGACGGCGACGCGACCATCTTCAACGAGCAGGGCCCTGCCGTCTCGGCCGACGAGTGGCGTGCGTTCAACGACCGGATGCCGTGGGCGAGGTTGGGTGTGCTCGTCTGTTCGGGCAGCCTGCCGCCCGGGCTTCCCGCGGATGCGTATGCGGAACTGGCGGTTCGGGCTCGCCATCACGACGTCCTGTCGGTGATCGATGTCGGCGGTGATGCGCTGCTGGTCGCAGCAAGAGCGGGTGCCGTAGTTCGCGCCAACGCGGCCGAGTTGCGCGAGGCGTTGGGTGAGGTCGACGTGGAAGAGGGCGCAAGGCAACTGATCGACACCGGCGCCACGGCCGCCGTGATCACCGACGGACCACGCGGAATGGTTGCCGCTAGCAATAAGGGCGTCTGGCGCGCATCGCCTGTGGAACAAGTGGCCGGAAACCCGACCGGAGCCGGAGACGCCTGTACTGCGGTTGTCGCCGCGGCCGTCGCGGAATCACCTGAGCCCGACTGGTCCGAAGTACTGAAGAGTGCTGTGGCTGCGTCAGCCGCGGCCGTGCTGACACCGGTTGCCGGTGACATCGATCTGGCCGCCTATCGGCGCTGGCAGCCCCACGTCACCGTCAAGTAGGAGGAATTCGCTCATGCCGTTGGTTTCCGGAGCCGAGGTCGTGCTGGCCGCCGCCAAGGCCGGTCGTGGCGTCGGTGCGTTCAACGTGATCCAACTGGAGCACGCGACCGCGTTGATCGCCGGGGCCGAGCAGGTGGGCGCACCAGTCATCCTGCAGATCAGCGAGAACGCCGTGAAGTACCACGGCGCGCTCAAGCCGATCGGGGTGGCCACCCTCGCCGCGGCGTCGGCCGCCACCGTCCCGGTCGTGGTCCACCTGGATCACGCGATGGACCGGGACCTGGTCACCGAGGCAGTGTCGCTCGGCTTCACGTCGGTGATGTATGACGCCTCCAAGCTCGACTACGCGGACAACGTCGCGTCCACCACCGAGGTGACCGCCTTCTGCCACGAGCACGGCGTCTTCGTCGAGGCCGAGATCGGCGAGGTCGGCGGCAAGGACGGTGTCCACGCACCCGGTGCCCGCACCCGTCCGGACGAGGCGCTCGCCTTTGCCGAGGCGACCGGTGTGGATGCGTTGGCCGTGGCCGTCGGTTCCTCGCATGCGATGACGGAACGGACCGCAGAGCTGGACTTCGAGTTGATCGCGCGGCTGCGGTCCGTAGTACCGGTGCCGCTGGTTCTGCACGGGTCGTCCGGGGTGGCGGACGAGGACCTCACCCGTGCGGTCGAGGCCGGCATGACCAAGGTCAACATCGCCACCCACCTCAACAACGTCTTCACCGAGGTGGTCCGCCAGGTGCTCGCCGATCAGCCCGCCCTGGTCGACACCCGCAAGTACCTCGGCCCCGCCCGTACTGCGGTCGGGGCCGAGGTGGCTCGCCTGCTGACTGTGCTGAAGGCTGTCTAGGACAGATCGCGGCGGATCCGCCAGAAGCAGAAGCCGGTCAGAGCGAAGGCCAGGGCGAAGAAGATCCCTGCCTCGCGCCACTGCAGACCCCAGAACCGGCTGGCCGGGTGGTAGGTGATCAGTTGCCGATAGCCCTCATCCGCCAGCCGCTTGAAGCAGGAGTCCATGCTCGGCCGTGGCTTCGCTGCCTCGGCCGCGGGAAGACCCGGTGGAGGTGAGCCGCAGCTCGCGAGATAGCCCGGCAGGGTCGACTGCACCTGGCCGGAAGCGTTCACCGTGTTCTCGGAGAGCTTCCAGAAGCCGCTGCCCGGAAGCTTCGCCTCGACGCGCATCACCGTTGCGTCGTCCTCCGGACCCGACATCTGCAGTCCCCTCATGTTCTCCATCGTCACGATCACGGTGGTCTCGGCCGGCGTGATGAGGTGCGGACGGAGGAAGAAGGGCGAGAGGATCTGGACGAGGACGACGGCCGCCAGGGTGATGGCGATCGCGACCACACTGCGGCGGACCAGGAGCCCGATCGTGACGCCCAGCGCGAAGGCGAAGGCGGCGTACCCGATCGGGACGACGCCACGGCCGCCGAAGATCGTCGGCAGCAGCCGGGGCATGCTGAAGATGCCGGACTCCTCGCCGCTGCCGACCGCGTCGTCGATCGGGTCGCTCCACCAGGTGACCGCAAGGCTGAGCAGACCCGTGACGGCGACCGCGGTGAGTCCGGTCAGACCCACCTTGATCGCGAGCCAGCGGGACCGGCTGATGCTCTGGCTCCAGACCAGCCGGTGGGTGCCCGCTTCCAGTTCACGCGCGATCAGCGGCGCGCCCCAGAACGCGCCGATCACCGGCGGAGCGGCGTACAGCAGAGCAATGCCGGCCAGGTAGAGGATCTGGTTGATCTGGTCGTAGGCGGCCCGGCTGAGGAAGTCGGTCTTGTTGGACTGGTAGTTGTCGAGCAGGCCGGGGCCGGTGATCGCCAGAATGATGGCGAGCGCGGCGACGACACCGAGGACCACCAGTGCCTGCAGGCGGAACTGCCGCCAGGTCAGCCAGATCATCGTTGTACCTCCAGCAGCGGGCGGCCGTTCTGCTCGGTCGTCGTCGGGCGGCGGCCCATGTAGGCCAGGACCAGGTCTTCCAGGGTGAGTTGGGTGACCGTCCAGGCCGGATCGAGGATCGGCTGGTCGGTCCGGATCAGCAGGGTCGACTGCCGGTCGGTGTGGCTGGCCGAGATGACGAACTGGTCGGCGGGCAGGCTCTTCTCGTCGCGGCGAGGGCCGACCAGCCGGTGGTGCGTAGCCAGCAGGGTGTCGATCTCGCCGCTGACCTGGACCCGGGAGTCGACCAGCACGATCAGGTAGTCACAGGACCGCTCCACGTCGGACACCAGGTGCGAGGACAGCACGACGCTGAGCTCCTGCTCGGCGACCGCCTGCATCAGATCCTGCAGGAACTCCCTGCGGGCCAGCGGGTCGAGGGAGGCGACCGGTTCGTCGAGGATCAGCAGTTCGGGCCGCTTGGCGATCCCGAGGGTGAGGGCGAGCTGGGCGCGCTGGCCGCCGGAAAGCTTCCCGGCCCGCTGCTGCGGGTCGAGCCCGAGCTTGGTGATCCGGTCGCTCGCGATCGATTCGTCCCACCCGGGGTTCAGCCGGGCGCCGAGCTTGAGGTGGTCGGAGATGCTCAGCCTGCTGTAGGTGGGTGTGTCCTGCGCGACGAAGCCGATCTTCGTCATCTGGGTGCCGGCCGGCCCGCCGAGGACCTCGACCGAACCGGTGGTCGGGGTGAGCAGGCCGACGGCCAGGTTCAGCAGGGTGCTCTTGCCGGCGCCGTTCGGGCCGACCAGGCCGACCACTCGCCCCGTCGGCACCTCGATGCTGCAGTCGGTCAGCGCCCAGCGACGGCCGTACTTCTTGCCCAGTCCCTGGGCTCGCAGAGCGTCGGTCATGCTATTTCCTCCTGAGCGGCGGACCGAAAGGTTGTCTGGAAGAGTGCCTCGATGCTCTCTTCGTCGAGGCCGGCCTTACGGGCCTTGATCAGCCAGCGGCGGAGGTCCTGCCGGAGCGGACCGTGCGCGGCGAGCGTGGAGTCGGTCAGCGTTCGGGTGACGAAGGTGCCGCGCCCCGGACGGGCCGCGACGAGACCCTCGTGTTCGAGCTCGCGGTAGGCCTTGAGCACGGTGTTCGGGTTGATCGCCAGGGACGCGACGACGTCCTTCACCGTGGGCAGCTGGTCGCCCTCGCGCAGCAGTCCGAGCCGCAACGCGTTCCGCACCTGCTGAACGATCTGCTGGTACGGCGACACCCCCGACCGGCCGTCCAGATGGAACTCGATCATCGTCAACCCCATTCATCTAGTTAACTAGCACAATACGCCGCTGATGGGGGTGATGGTCAAGTACCGCCGTCGCACCGAATTTGAACCTCGCTTGAGGTGCTGGCAGAGGAGATTGGGTAAGGGTTGCCTACATAGGTGAGAATGGGTGGCGTGAGCGAGCTGATCGATACCACCGAGATGTACCTGCGGACCGTCTATGAGCTGGAAGAAGAAGGCATCCTGCCGCTGCGCGCCCGGATCGCCGAACGACTGCACCAGTCCGGCCCGACGGTGAGCCAGACGGTGGCGCGGATGGAGCGCGACGGGCTCGTCACGGTGGAGGGCGACCGGCACCTCGAGCTGACCGCTGTCGGCCGGATGCAGGCGGTCCGGGTGATGCGCAAGCACCGGCTCGCCGAGCGGCTGCTGGTGGACGTGATCGGGCTGGAGTGGGAGGACGTGCACGCCGAGGCCTGCCGCTGGGAGCACGTGATGAGCGACGCGGTCGAGCTCCGGCTGATGAAGATCCTCGACAACCCGACCGAGTCGCCATACGGCAACCCGATCCCGGGCCTGGAGGAGCTGCAGAAGGAGGGCCAGGCGACCGCGATCGGAGACTTCCGGATCGGCGTCGAGCCGCTCGACCAGGTGCTGGACCAGGCGACCGGTGTGGCGGTCCGGGTGCTGGTACGGCGGATCGCCGAGCCGGTGCAGACCGACGACAGCGCGATGGCGGTGCTCCGTCGGGCCGGTGCGTTGCCGGGCCGCGAGGTCGACTCCACGCTGGACGCGGAGGGTGTGCTGCTCGGCAGCCGCGAGGCCGGCGGTGTGATCAGCGACGAGACCGCGGGCCACATCTTCGTCAGCGTGGTCTGATTCCGCCTGAGCCCGGGGCCACCGATTGGCTTCCGGTTGTTCAGAGCTGCATTAAGAACGGCCACAGCCAGCTCTCGATGCTGTACTCGCTGTGGTCAGGCAGTAACGTCTGTCCACGATGTCTGAGAACGAGATCGACTGGCCCTGCTACCTGCGAGAGTTCCACACCGCGACCCCGGGTAGTACATCAGCGTTGTTGTCCCGAGCCGTGGCGGGGGATCACACCCCCTACCGCTGGCTGGTGCGAGCCGTGTCCGGAGAGGCTCGCCGGGTGCTCGACCTCGCCTGCGGGAACGGGCCGGTCGCGCGCGAACTGTCCGGCCGCCACGTGATCGGGGTGGACAACAACCCGGTCCAGCTGGCGGGCGCGCCCGGGCCGCGAGTGCAGGCCGACGCCCGGCACCTGCCGTTCGCGAACGAAGCCTTCGACGTCGTCACCTGCTCGATGGGGCTGATGGTGTTGCAGCCGCTGCCGGAGGTGCTCGCCGAGGCCGCCCGCGTACTGCGCCGCGGCGGGGTGCTCGCCGCGACCATCCCCGCCGTCCGTCCACTCCGCCGGGGCGATATCCGCACGCTCACCGGTCTGACGACACGGCTGAGGTCGGCGCCACAGTTCCCGGCCAGCGGTGAGATCACCGGGCTCAAGGAACAACTGCGCGGCGCCGGATTCGACGTGATGGAGAGCCAGCGCGAGCGGTACGCCTACACCGTGCGGTCGATCGACGATGCCCGCCTGATGGTCGGCGCCCTCTACCTCCCCGGCACCCCGGACCGCCGCCGCGAGTCGGCTGCCCACTGGCTGGCAGAACGAGCCGAAGCCCGCGACGGCCTCGAGGTCGCCATCCCAGTCCGCCGAATCACCGCCATGCGCACCAACCTCGCCCTCGCCTGACCCGACCGTTCGGTGGGTGGTTGGGGGGAGTAACCGGGGCGGCGAGTAGGTACGGTTCTGGTGTGCCTGCCCTGACCTGGTCGATCCGCCTGCTGGATCACGAGCTGGACGGCCAGTCGCTCTACCGCGAACTGCTCGCCGACGAGCCCGCGGCCTTCTGGCTGGACGGCAGCCTCGCCGACCGCGGCCGGCCCGGCGGAACCCATCCCCCCAGCGACCGCCGGGTCTCGGTCCTCGGTACGACGACCGGCGCCGGCGCGGAGGTCGTCGTACGGGATGTGGCCGATGGTGATGTCTTCGGTGAGCTGCGGGAGCTCCTCGCCGGCAAGGATCTGGGCGAGGTGCCGGAGTCGTTGCGGGATGTCTTCAGCGGTGGCTATGTCGGGTACTTCGGCTATGAGTTGAAGGCGCTGACCGGTGGTTCGGTCGCGCACGAGGCGCCGACGCCGGATGCCTTGTGGATCTGGGCGAATCGTTTCGCCGTCGTCGACCATGACCGGGGTCTGTCCTTCCTGGTGGCAGTCCACTCGCCCGGCGATCCCGAGGCCGCGGCCTGGCTGGACCGCGCCGAGAACTCCGCGGCCTCCTGGTCGATGGGTTCGGCCGCGCGGCCCGCGATCGCCGAGCTCGAGCTCGAGGCGCTGCTGGAGCAGGACCGGGAGACCTACCTGGCCGGGATCGACGCCTGCCGGCTCGCGCTGGAGGCCGGCGAGACGTATGAGGTCTGCCTGACGAACCGGGTCCGGCTGCCGGCCGTCGCCGACCCGTTCGAGTTCTACCTGTGGCAACGCGAACGCAACCCCGCGCCGTACTCAGCCTTCCTCCGGTACGGCCCGCTCGCGGTGGCCAGCTCGTCACCCGAGCGGTTCCTGACCGTGGACGCCGACGGCTGGGCCGAGTGCCGTCCGATCAAGGGCACGGCACCGCGTTCCGAGGATGCCGACCAGGACGAGCTGATCGCGAAGGGGCTGGCCGAGGACGAGAAGACCCGCGCGGAGAACCTGATGATCGTCGACCTGATCCGCAACGACCTCGGCCGGGTCAGCGAACCCGGCACGATCCAGGTCCCGCAACTGATGAAAGTCGAGAGCTACCGGACCGTGCATCAGCTGGTCAGCACCATCCGCGGCCGGTTGCGCGCAGGGGTGGATGCGCTGGATGCGGTCCGCGCCTGCTTCCCGCCCGGATCGATGACGGGAGCGCCGAAGATCCGCACGATGGAATTGCTCGACGAGCTGGAGTGGAGTGCGCGCGGGGTCTATTCGGGTGCGCTCGGCTATCTGACCGTCGACGGCCGGGCCGACCTCAGCGTGGTGATCCGGACCGCGGTGATGACGCCGGACCAGACCGTGGTCGGCGCCGGCGGCGCGATCGTGCTCGACTCCGACCCGGCCGACGAGTACGACGAAATGGTGCTCAAGGCAACCGCTACTCTCCACGGCAGGTCATCGTGAACTCCTTGCTGGTCGCTGATTCCTTCCTCGTTGCCAACGGCACCGTCCGCGGCCTGGACCTGCACCGGCATCGCTTCACCACCTCCTGCAAGGCGCTCGGCTTCGAGGGCGCGGGCGACTACTGGGACGACCACGTCACCCGCCTCCCCGGCTTCGGCCGCTGGTTCCCCCGCTTCGAACTCTGGTCCGACGGGTTGACGGATGACGGGCGGCGATTGGCGTTGCAAGCCCGTCCTGCGCCGCCGCAAGGTGGACGGGTGCGGGTCGCCGTCCATGAGGAACCGGACCCTCGTACCAGTCCGCGCGTCAAAGGTCCCGACCTGGAAATGCTCGGAGCCCTGAAGGCCGAGGCGGCCGCGACCCAGCACGCCGACGAGATCCTCCTGCTCGATGCCGACGGCACGGTGCTCGAAGCGGCCTACTCCGCCGTGGTCTGGTGGGAGGACGACACCCTCTGCACGCCACCCGCCGACCGCCCCCTCCTCCCGTCCGTCACCGTCGCGCTCCTCCGCGACCTCGCCACCACCCGCGGCATCGAGTCCGCCGAACGTTCCCGCACTCCCGCCGACCTGATGGACCGCGAGGTCTGGCTCCTCAACGCCCTGCACGGCATCCGCCCGATCCATGCCTGGAACGACGGCCCGATCGACCCCCTGCCCGCCTCCCACTCCACCGACTGGCAACACGCCCTCCTCGCCCTCTCCCACCCCCTCTAGTTCCCCCTTGCGTCCGAAGAACTGGCGGGACGTCCCTCCAGTTCTTCGGACGTCAGCTTTCAAAAACTGATATCACTATGCTACCTTCGGGCTATTAGTCCAGCGAAGGAGCAGAACCATGAGTGCCGATGTCGATGTGATGGTCGAGATGCCCAAGCCGAAGGTCGTCGAGCGGTCCGCGCGTGACCTCAACGGCTGGCCGGTCCTCGGACTGGCGGTCGTCGCGGTGGCGGCAGCCGTCGTGCTCTTCATCGTCGGTCTCGACGGCGAGAACACGGCCCTCGTGGTCGTCGCGATCGTCCTCTTCGTCGCCGGCGTGATCCTCGCCGGCGGCCTCACGCCGGTCTCGCCCGGCCGGGCCCGGGTCCTGCAGATCCTCGGCCGGTACGCCGGGACGATCCGCACCGACGGACTCCGCTGGGTGAACCCGATCTCCACCCGCAAGGAGATCTCCACCCGGATCCGCAACCACGAAACGGCTGTCGCCAAGGTGAACGATGCCGACGGCAACCCGATCGAGATCGCCGCGGTGGTCGTCTGGCAGGTCGAGGACACCGCCCAGGCGACGTTCGAGGTGGACGACTTCGTCGAGTTCGTCGCGATCCAGACCGAGACCGCCGTCCGCCACATCGCGAACAGCTACCCGTACGACGTGCACACCGAAGAGGGCGGGCTGTCCCTGCGCGACAGCACCGACGAGATCACCGGGACGCTGTCCACCGAGATCGGTGTCCGGGTCCAGGCCGCGGGCGTGCACGTGATCGAGTCCCGGATCACCCACCTCGCCTATGCCCCGGAGATCGCCCAGGCGATGTTGCGCCGGCAGCAGGCGGGCGCGATCGTGGCGGCCCGGCAGCGGATCGTCGAAGGCGCGGTCGGCATGGTCGAACTGGCCCTGGAGCGGCTGTCCGAGCACAACGTGGTGGAGTTGGACGAGGAGCGCAAGGCGACGATGGTGAGCAACCTGCTGGTGGTGCTGTGCGGCGACCGTGACGCGCAGCCGGTCGTCAACGCCGGCTCGCTGTACCAGTGAGCTGACCCGTGGCGACCGAGCGGAAGAAGATCCTGCTCCGGCTGGATCCCGTGGTGCACGACGCGCTCGCCCGCTGGGCGGCTGACGAGTTGCGGAGCACCAACGCCCAGATCGAGTTCCTGCTCCGGCGGGCCCTCGCCGATGCCGGCCGCCTGCCGGGCAACGTCGGCAAGATGCGCCCCCAGGGCCGTCCGCCCAAAGAGGAGGAGTAGTCATGCCACCACGCCTCACCCGCAGACCCGCAGTACGGCCTGTTGCCTCCAGCAAGCTTCCGGATGCGTTGCCTGCAAGGCTTTTCCTGCTGGCCTACGATCCCGCGACCGGGCGGTTGGCGTCGCGGTCCAGGCTCGGCCAGATGCTGCGCGCGGCCGCGTTGATCGATCTTCAGCTGAGCGGTCATCTCGGCGACGACGATGATCGTGCGCAGGTGAAGGTCCAGCGTGGGCGTCCGCACGATCCGATCGCCGCGAGCATGCTGGACGACATCAGTGCGTCGTCACCACGCAAGTGGCGGTACTGGATCGACCGGCATCATCGCGGGATCCTTCGGGAGGTCCGCGACGAACTCGAGCGCGCCAGGTTGATCAAGGTCGAACCCCATCGCCGGTTCGGTCTCTTCCCGGCCGAGCGGATCACCCTTCGCCAACCGCTGGTACGCCGTCAGTTGTTGCAGGCGGCAACGGATACCTTGCGGCCGGCCCGACTGGTCACCCGGATCGACCTCCGCGACGCCGCCCTCGTCGTACTGGCGGCGACCGGTGATCTCCGCACGGTGGTCAGCAAGGACCAGCGAGATCGCCACAAGGATCGCCTGGCGCAACTCGCTGTCCGCGTAGGACCCGTAGTACCGGCGCTTCGCAAGTCGGTCCAGGCCTCGGCCGCGGCTGCGGCCGGCGGGGGCTGATCGGGTCAGCCGTTGGGGCGGTCCGGGTCCCCGGCCGACCGGGAGGCGAGCACGCTCAGGCTGTGGGCGATCGAGGTGAGTGCCAGTGCGGCGACCGAGTCGTAGGTGCCGGGCTTGAGCTTTCCGGCCACATCGGCCGCCTGAGCGGCGTACTGGCGAGCTGCCTGCAGGGCCTCGTCGTGAATTGAAGTCATTGGTTCCGCCTTGTCCCGTGCCTGTGAGGTGCTGCCGAGGCTAGTGGTCCGGTTCCCAGCAGGTCCGCACTTGACGGCCCCCGGCCAGTCGGTGCTACGGTTCGTTAGTCAAGTAATGAACCTACGAACCGAAGAACCTCGCAGTGCCCAGGCAGCACCGCCCAGGAAGCACCGCCCACCACCGAGTCAGGAGGGACCCGTGTTCGACGATCGCAGCCCGATCTATCTGCAGATCGCGGAGCAGATCAAGCACGACATCGTCACGGGTGCCCTCGCCGAGGACGAACAGGTCATGTCGACGAACCAGTACGCGGCGTTCTACCGGATCAACCCCGCCACCGCGGCCAAGGGCTTCGCCCAGCTGGTCGACGAGGGCGTGCTCTACAAGAAGCGCGGGATCGGCATGTTCGTCGCCCCGAACGCCCGCGACCTGCTCCGCACCGGCCGGCGGGACTCGTTCTTCGCCGACGTGGTGGATCCGATGCTCCGCGAGGCGGAGGCGATCGGCGTACCGCTGCAGGACATCGTCCGGCACATCCAGAAGGAGGCACAGTGAACGGGCTGGGAGTGCGGATCGAGAACCTGACGGTGCGGTTCGGGGGAGCCCCCGCGCTGGACGGCCTGGACCTGCTGCTCACGCCGGGCAAGATCCACGGACTGCTCGGGCGGAACGGCTCCGGCAAGAGCACGCTCGCCGCGGTGCTGGCCGGTTTCCGCCAGGCCGACGAAGGCCGGGTGCTGCTGGAAGGCGGCGACCTGGGCGAGGCGCGCGAGCCGTACGAGGACGCGGTCGTGACGAGCCGCGTCTGCCTGATCCGCGAGTCCGGCGGCGACCTGGTCGGCTCCGAGCCGGTCCGGAACATCCTCGCGCTGGCGAGCAGCCTGCGGCCGTACTGGAATGCGGAGCTGGCCGGCGAACTGCTGGACAAGTTCGAGGTGCCGGTCCGCAAGAAGGTGCAGAAACTGTCGCGGGGGAAGAAGTCTGCGCTCGGTGTCGTGCTGGGGCTGGCCAGTCGCGCGCCGCTGACGATCTTCGACGAGACCTACCTGGGGATGGACGTGCCGTCGCGGGAGCTCTTCTACGACGCACTGCTCGCCGACTACACCGAGGTGCCTCGCACGATCGTGATGTCCACCCACCTGGTCAGCGAGGTCAGCGCGCTGTTGGAAGAGGTCGTCATCCTCGACAACGGCAAGTTGATCACCCAGTCGCCGGTCGACGCGCTGCGCGGCCGCGGTGCCTCGATCGTCGGCCCGGCCGCGGCCGTCGACGAGCTGACCGCCGGCCTGACCGTGCTCGCCGAGCAGCGGCTCGGCGGGACCAAGTCCAGCACCGTGCTCGGCGATCTGGACGAGCCGCTGCTGGCCAAGGCGCGGTCGGCCGGACTGGAGATCGGTCCGGTCGGTCTGCAGGAGCTGTTCGTCCACCTGACCGGCTCGGCCCACGTGAAGGAGAGTGACCGATGACCGCCGTCCTGACCCGACCTGGCCCCGCGACGCTGCCGCGCGGAGTGACCGCGACGCAGCGGCTCGGAAAGGTACTGCAGGCCATGGCGCTCGGGCTGCGTCCGATGATCGGTGGCTACTGGCTGGTGATGTTGGTGGCCTTCCTGGTGGGTGGGCTGATCACGCAGCTCGTCACCGGTGGGAACGGCCACAGTGTCTGGGACTACGGGACCCAGTCGCCGAAGTACTTCTCCGCGGCGGTCGGCATCACGCTGACCCCGGCACTGTTCGCCCTGATGGTGGCGCACGGGGTGACCCGGCGGATGTTCGCCGTTGCCAGCAGCATCCTTCTGGTCGGCGCGGCGGCCGCCACCGCGGTGATCTGGGTGCTCGCCTACCAGGCGGAGCGCGGGCTCTACGACCTGGCCGGGCTGACCCAGTTGTTGGACAACCCGCATCTGTTCACCAAGACCTCGCAGGCCGGACTGATCTTCACCGAGTTCTTCCTGCTGATCCTGTCGCACGAGGCGGCCGGCTGGCTGATCGGCATCAGCTTCTTCCGGTTCGGCTTCTGGAAAGGACTCCTGTTGCTGCCGCTCGGCCTCCTGCCGGCTGTCGCCGCGGAGTTCCTGCTGGTCGCACAGTGGCTTGCCGAGGCCCTGCGCAACACCGGCTACCACCGTCCACCGCTCGCGATCGGCGTACCGGGAGTGCTCGTAATCAGTGCACTCGGCCTGTACTTCGGTTACCTGCTGCTCCGTCCGATGGGGCTCAAACCCGCCAAGGGCTGAGTCCACCCGAACCCAACACCCTGCAGTCTCTAGGGAGGCTCTGCCATGCCCGAAAACAGGCCCGAAGACGACCTTGTCGTCGTCAACCACCTCCGCAAGAGCTACGGCACGACCGTCGCCGTCGAGGATGTCTCGCTGACCGTCCGTGCGGGCGAGATCTTCGGCATCCTCGGCCCGAACGGGGCCGGCAAGACCACCACCGTCGAGTCGATCGCCGGACTCCGTACGCCGGACGCCGGCACGGTCCGGGTGGCCGGCCTGGACCCCCGCAAGCGGCGTACCGAGATCACCTCGCTGGTCGGGGTGCAGCTCCAGGCGAGCGAGTTGCCGGAGCGGATCAAGGCGCACGAGGCTCTCGAGCTGTACGCGTCCTTCTACCCGAACCCCGCGGATCCGGCCGAGCTGCTGGAGCGGCTCGGGCTGACCAAGGTGCGGAACACGGCCTTCGCCAAGTTGTCCGGCGGCCAGAAGCAACGCCTGTCGATCGCGCTGGCGCTGGTCGGCAACCCGAAGATCGCCATCCTCGACGAGCTCACCACCGGCCTGGACCCGCAGGCGCGCCGAGGCACCTGGGAGCTGGTCAAGCAGATCCGCGACTCCGGCGTGACGATCATCCTGGTCACCCACTTCATGGAGGAGGCCGAGTACCTCTGCGACCGGCTCGCCATCATCGACGCCGGCCGGGTGGTCGCGCTGGACACCCCGGCCGGCCTGGTCGAGGCGGCCAGCTCCGGGCAACGGATCACCTTCCGGGTCGCCGGCGAGCTCGACGACGCGATCCTGAAGGGACTCCCGGCGGTCACCTCCGTGCACCACGACGGCGACCGGGTCGTTGTCACCGGCAACGACGACCTGCTGGTCGCCGTCGTCACCGAACTGGCCGGCCGCGGGCTCGCGCCGGTCGACCTGCACACCGAACAGACCACTCTCGACGACGCGTTCCTCGCGTTGGCGGGCCGCAACTTCGAAGGAGCGGAGCGATGAGCCAGACCCTGACCCTGACCCGGATCGAGACCAAGCTGTTCGTCCGCGAATGGTCCGGACTGTTCTTCGTGTTCGCGCTGCCGCTCGGGCTGCTGACCATCTTCTCGCTGCTCGGCAACGACGGCTCGGACGGCATCCCGGTCAGCTTCCTGCCGACGATGGCGATCGGCATCGGGGTCGGCATCCTCGGGCTGGCGTCGCTGCCGATGATCCTGGCCGGCTACCGCGAGAAAGGCGTACTGCGCCGGATGTCGACCACTCCGGTTCGTCCGGTCAAGCTGCTGATCGCCCAGTTGCTGCTGCACGTAGCCGCTGCCGTCGCGGTGATCCTGCTGATCCTCTTCGTCGGCAAGGTCGCCTTCGGTGCAGCATTGCCTGGTTCGCCGCTGATGTTCACTCTCGCTGCTCTGCTGTACTGCGTCTCGCAGCTGTCCATCGGTCTGCTCATCGCCGGCCTGGTCTCGACGGCCAAGGGTGCGAGCGTCGTCGGCAACATCCTGTTCTTCCCGAGCATGTTCTTCGCGGGCGTCTGGACCCCGGGCGACGTGATGCCGGAGTCGCTGCGCTGGCTGCGCGACATCACCCCGATGGGTGCCGGCATGAGCTCGATGCAAGACGCGTGGGCCGGCAACTGGCCGGGCACCGTCCACCTGGTGGCTATGGTCGCCGTCACCGCCGCCTGCCTCGCCCTGGCTGCCCGCTACTTCCGCTGGGAGTGAGCTGCGAGTCAATGGTTTGCTCTCGTTGTCCGTGACGACAGATGAGCGTTGTTATGCACAGGGGGTGTGCATAACCCGGGCCGTTTCTGTGGATGGTCGCGCACACACTGTGGACGACACGCGGAACCTGAGCAATTGCCGGGATCTGTTGGCTGGAAAGGGTTGTGCGGTGCCCTGCCCGGGCTGTAGAAATGTCGACACGCTGTTCCACTAGGAGCGGCGGGTCGAGCGGAATCCGAGGCCCCTAGCGGTGGGGATCCCCACCGAGGTAGACCGGTGACGGGGTCTGCCGGACCCCCGGACCCGTTCGGGAGGCTGGAGACGTCACTTTCCTTCAGCTACTTGTGGGGCCCCTCCGACTCATACTCGGAGGGGCTCTGCTCTTTCCAGGTCTTTCCAGCGCAGCCAGATCGGGGCGGTGGGGCGGGGGGCTCGCATTCAGCACGGACGGCCCCGGTGCAGACCACTATCTGCACCGGGGCCGTCCGTCCGAGCTGTCAGCGCAGAGTGATCTTCAGCGACGACGAAGAGTCGCGCGCTGTCACCTGCACCTCCGTACCGCGGGCCGTCGACACCAGCTTGTACGCCGTGCCGCGGCCGTCGAGTGATACCCCGGCAACCTTCGCGCCGACCGGCAGAACCGCGCCGACCGTGACTGTTGCCTTGATCCCCTTCACCTTCACATCGGTCCGCAACTCCTTACCCACAAGGCGTGCGGAGACATCGGCAGCGCCACGGCCGAGTCGGATGTTGCTACCGGCCACCTTCTGCTGACCGCCCGGAATCTGCGGCACGATCGACAGCCGACCATGTCCGAGATCCGGACTCACACCCAGTTGCTGGTGCACCACCGGCCACAGAACGCCGTACGCGCCCCACGCCTGCAGTGTCATCGAGCGGTCGGTGAACGGCCGGTCGATGTTCGCCGGCGAGTCCGGCGACGGTGCGATCTCCGGCATCGCGCCCGGGGTCTCCCAGACCGACGGGTCGAGCTGGATCCGCGCGTTGCCGGTGGTGTAGACCTGCTGCTGGTTCTGGCCCAGGCGACCGAAGTTGCCTTCAGCAACGGCCATGATCGAGGTGTTCAGCGAGAAGATGCTGCGTTCGCTCTTCACCGCTGAGACCACGGTGTCGCAGGACGGACCGGGGTTGCCGGCTGCGTCGGCGGTCGGGCCCGTGCCTGTGTGGAACAAGCCGAATTCGCCTGTGTAGCAAGCCTTCTCACGTTGCGTAAGAGCCGTTGCTGCGTGCTCCCGACTCGCCAGCGGAGACACTAGCTGTCCTGGGCGGACCAGCTCGGCCTCCATCGGGGTGACGCCGGTCCAGTGCCGTTGAAAGATCGGCGTGTTGTCGTTGGCGGGGTTCGCCGGGTCGTCGATCGAGTCGGCGTAGCCGACGGCCTGGGTGACCCACCACTGGCTTTCGAACCGCTTCTCGAGGTCGTCGGCCTTCGCGGTCGCCCACTGCTGGATCGGCTTGTCCTTGCGAGACCCGGCCAGGTCGGCGAGATCGCGCAGACCGCGAGCGAGGTACACCGTGCTGTCGAGCTTCTCGCTGCCCATGCCGCTGCGCTCGACGTTCGCGAGTCCCTCGAGCCAGCCGTCGCCGTCGGCGTCCAGTTCGCGGTAGACGTACTGCAGGTTGCGCACGCTGAAGTCGTACATCTCGTCACGGAACCGGTCGTCGCCGGTCCATCGCCACAGCAGCGCCACGATGCTCGGGAACTTCACCGTCTCGTCGGTGTTGCCCGCGCTCGTGTTGGAACCGAAGTACACGTCGCCCGTGTGGACGACCTCGTGGGCAACCTTGCCGCTCCGGGCGTTGAGGAGGTCGCTGACGTCGCGGAGCGCCCGCAGGTGTGCCTTCGCCGTGTCGAACTGCCCGGCCGCGACCGCGGCGTACGAGGTGTACTCGCCGTCGGTGGCGAACAGCCACGGGTAGTCCGGGAAGCCGGCGCCGAACCAGCGGGCGGTGTCGACCGTGCCGACCGGGGCCGGGTAGGCCTTGCCTTCGTTGACGTCGCGGATCTGCAGGTCGTGCGCCTCCTGGACCGAGTCCGCGAGGTTCTGCTTGCTCCACTCGACGCTCTGCTGCAGTAGCCGGTCACCAGGCAGGTCCACTGCGCTCATCGCGGCGACGTCCGCGCGGTCGTTCATCTTTGCCTTCAGCAACTTCTCGGGGTTGCTGAGCGCTTTGCGGTACTCGCGCTGGGCTTCGTTGCCACTCTGGTCCGAGCCCGCGACCGCGAACCAGATGGTGGTCGGCCGACCCGCCTTCAGGGCAACGTCGTAGCTGACGCGGCCACCGGTGCCCTTGCCGAAGGCGGAGTCGTCGCAGCGCGGTGGCGGCGTACCGTCTGCCGGGCAGATGACGGCCGGGTCCTGCGGGCCGCGGTAGTTCGCGCCGAGGGCGTGGCTCGTCGGACGCAGGGACGATCCGACGAGTGCGGTGTAGTCGTGCGCCGCGGCGTTGGTGATCGGCGGTGTGCCCTGATCTCTGAACTGCAGGGTGCCGTCGCTGTAGGAACCAGTGTCGGGGAGGTTGGCCTGCCCCGCGTTCGGGGTGGTCGAGCCCCACGGGTACGACGCCATCAGCTCGGAGTGGGCGTCCACGTCGAGCTTGACGGTCTTGGCTGTGCTCGACTGCAGCGTCACTCCGACCAGGGTCGCGCGGATGTCGTCGGGCACGAAGTCGGTCCGGCGTACGGTGACGTCACCGCCGTAGTCGATCCGCTGGTAGCCCTGGCCGCTGGTGTACTTCGCCGCCGCCACGTCCTTGCCGAGCCAGGCGCCGTCGAGACCGAACCACAGACCGTCGAGCAACTTCACCGGCTGCGTCCAGAAGCCGCCCATCTCGCCACGGATATGCCAGCCGGTCGCCGGATACAGGCCGCTCTCGTCACCCATCGCATAAGCCCGGTCGCCGACCACCAGCGACCGCCGCTCACTCAACCGCCGAGTCTCCGACAGTTCAGCCGGTACTCCGCTCGCGCCGCCGCCGGTCCCGACCGCTGTCGAGGCAGTTGCCCCCGCGTTCGACCCCGCGACTGCGTTCGGTCCTGCGACTGCGGTGGGGCCCGCGACTGCGGTGGAGCCGGCGCCGGCGAGAGCGAGCACTGTGGCGGCGGCGAGGAGGCCGGCTCCACTCGCCTTACTTCGACGGGAGCGGAACCGCGATCCGGGTGGACCAGCGGTCCGTCTGGTGGTTCGTCCGACAGGGCGGGATGTCATGACGGGTTACCTCCTTCTCGTGGTGCGGCACACCACATCAGCCAGGGGCCGAACTACCCCTGATCACCAATTCGGGTAACAGCAGACGCTCGGTCGAGACGTCTGCCTGCTCGGCGGTCTCCGGACCGGCCGGCAGACCGGTGAGAATGTTGATGAGTTGGGTGGCGATCTGGTCGATCGGCTGGCGGATGCTGGTGAGGGCGGGGGAGACGACCGAGGCGAGAGGGGAGTCGTCGAAGCCGACGACCCCTACTTGCGCGCCGGCAGTCAGACCGCGACGGCTGAGCTCACGGAGGGCGCCGAGCGCGAGGATGTCGCTGATGGCAACAATCCCGTCGACACCTTCGCCTGCGTCCAGGAGTTCGGCGGTCGCGCGGGCGCCTTCGTCCATCGTGTCCTCGCGGCAGCGGATCGCCAGGCTTCCGGTCGGGAGATCGAGCTCCTTGCAGGCAGTGCGCCAGCCACTCAACCTGTCCTCCGCGAGGCCGGACGTCTTCGGCCAGCTGAGGAAGCCGATCCGCCGCCGCCCGGTCTGGTGGAGGTGCTGCACCGCGTCCGCGCAACCAGCCGCGCCATCGACGTCGACGTACGGGCCGGGCTGGGTGGTCTCCTTCCAAACCCGGCCGAACGACACGAACGGGATGTCCTGTTCCTTCAGCCAGCCGTGCCGTGGATCGTGGGTCTGCGTCTGCGAGAGCACGAACCCGTCGACCATCCGGCGCGCGTGCAGATCGTCGTACACCGGCATGCCCTCGACCCCAGGGGGCGCGGTGAACAGCAGGATGTGCTGGCCGGTGGCCTCGGCCGCGGTGCAGAGCGCGTGCAGGAACTGGTCCATCACCAGGTGCGCCTGGCCGCTCGGCAGACTCGGTACGCAGTAGCCGATCAGTTCGACCGCGCTGGTGCGGAGGCTGCGGGCGTTACGATTGGGGCGGTAGTTGAGGAGCTCGATCGACCGGGTGACTCGTTGCAACGTGTCCGGCCGGAGGCGGTGCGGTGCGTTCAGCGCGTTCGAGACGGTCTGGACCGAGACCTCCGCATGAGCGGCAACCTGCTTCAGCGTAGCCACCACGACCTCCTCGCTCCCGGGACGCCCGTTTGAACGTTAAAACTCCTCGCAGTCTCACCCGCCCTCCGGGCACCTGTCAACGGCTGGCGGTAGGTCAGGCGAGGCGGAGTGGGCCGGGCCGGATCGCTTCGTAGGTGGTGGCCGCCGGCCCGGGCGGAAGCCACCGGCCGCACCAGGTCGCACCAGCCTCGGCGAACTCCGCCGGATCCCCGTCACCAAACCTCACTTTGATGTCAAAGGCCCGTACTGCGGGGTCCCGGCCGGCGTCGGTGCTCGCCCCAGCGTGATCGGCGACGAGGGCGCGGACGTCGTCCGGGGTCAGCTGCTGAGGTGCGTCAGTGGGACCTTTGTAGGCGCAGGAGCCGTCCCAGCGGAGGATGCGGCGCCGGACCGCCGGGACCAGGAGGTTGCCGCCGACCCAGATCGGGATCCGGGGTCGTTGCACAGGGCAAGCTGTCAGCTGGGCACCGTCGAGGGAGTAGTGGGCGCCCCGGTAGTGAACAGGTTCCCCGGTCCACAGCGCGTCGATGATCTCCAGGGACTCGTCGAGCTTCCCGGCCAGCACGCGGGGGTCGGACGGTTGCCCGGCGCCGGCCAGGAACGGATCGCCTGGATCGCCGATCCCGACGCCAAGAATGAGGCGGCCGCCGGACAGGTGATCCAGCGCGACCGCCTCCGCCGCCAGCTTCCACGGTCTCCGCCGCGGCACCGGCGTCACCGTCGTACCGAGTTTGATCGTCGACGTGGCCGCCGCCATCGCGGCCAGGCAGATCCACGGGTCGTAGGTCGGCATCGAGGTGTCGCCCTGGTAGACGAGATAGTCCTCCAGGAACACGGCATCCCAGCCGGAGTCCTCCGCCACCCGGGCAAGCTCCGCCAGCCCGCGCGGATCCCGCCCCGGCCCCACCGCCCCCACCGTCACCGAGAACCGCATAGCCAGAAGCTACCCGGCCCTACCGACAAGATCCGCCTGGCGGAGGTCAGGCGGCGTGGCCGCCGTCGACGTTCAGTTCTGTGCCGGTGACGTACGAGCCACCCGGGCCGGCCAAGTAGAGAACTGCGGCGGCTACGTCGTCGACGGTTCCGAAGCGATCCAGTGCGAGGAACGACCGCTGCTGGGCTGCGAACGGACCGTCTGCCGGGTTCATCGACGTGTCCGTCGGACCAGGCTGTACGACGTTCGACGTGATCCCGCGGCTGCCGAGATCGCGGGCCAGACCCTTGTTCAGCCCGACCATCGCCGACTTGCTCATCGCGTACAGCGTCATCCCCGGACCGGCGTTGCGGTCCGAGATGCAGCTGCCGATGTGAATCATCCGCCCACCGTCGGACAGGCGCGCCGCGGCCGCCTGCGCCGCCAGGTACACGCCGCGCACGTTGATCGCGAGCACCTGATCCAGGTCCTCGAGCGCGACCTCGCTGATCATGCCGACCGCACCGATCCCGGCGTTGTTCACGAAGATGTTCAGCCCGCCGAACTCGTCCGCGGCCTGGCTCACCGCCGCCTTGATCGCGTCCGCGTCAGCCGCATTGGCCTTGATCGGGATCGCCCGCCGACCGGCCGCCTCGATCTCCTTGGCCACGCGGGCTGCTTCGTCCGCTGCGTTGTTGTAGGTGAAGGCGACATCAGCGCCCTGTACGGCGAGGGCGATCGCCACCGCCGCACCGATACCGCGGCTGCCGCCGGTCACCAGGGCTGAGTTGCCTGTCAGGTCTGACGTCATCAGAAGTTCCGTTCTTCTTGGTGTGCTGAGGCCGAGACCTCAGTTCAGCAGTCACCGCGACCGGCTACCGGCGGAAATGCGACCCGGGATCCTGCCGTCGTATTCCCGCGACCGCAGCGCCGCCCGGTCCGGACGCCGGCGCCATCACCATGTCGCAAATCCGCTAGTAAGTGTCGGCGGAGGCAGGGATGCTGGTCACGTGTACGAATGTGTCGAGCGGTGTGTGCGGGCGGTCCAGTCGAAGGACGCCAGGTTCGACGGCTGGTTCTTCACGGCTGTCCTGACCACCAAGATCTACTGCCGTCCGAGCTGCCCGGTGGTGCCGCCGAAGGTTGAGAACATGTGGTTCTACCCGAGCGCGGCGGCCGCCCAGCAGGCCGGGTTCCGCGCCTGCAAGCGGTGCAGGCCCGACTCCAGCCCGGGCTCGCCCGAGTGGAATCAGCGGGCCGATCTGGTCGCTCGCGCGATGCGGCTGATCGGGGACGGCGTGGTCGACCGCGACGGCGTACCGGGGCTCGCGACCCAGCTCGGGTACAGCGTGCGGCAGGTGCAGCGGCAGTTGCTGGCAGAGCTCGGGGCAGGGCCATTGGCGTTGGCGCGGGCTCAGCGGGCCCAGACCGCGCGGTTGTTGATCGAGACCAGTTCGCTCCAGATGGCGGATGTCGCGTTCGCGGCCGGGTTCTCCAGTGTGCGGGCCTTCAACGAGACCGTGCAGGAGGTGTTCGCGCTCTCGCCGACCGAGTTGCGAAGCCGTGCCAAGCGCGGCACGCAGGCGACCGTCCCAGGGACGATCTCGTTGCGGCTGCCGTTCCGGGCGCCGCTGACTCCGGACAACCTGTTCGGCCATCTCATCGCGACCGGGGTGCCTGGGGTCGAGGAGTGGCGTGACGGCGCGTACAGGCGGACCCTACGGCTGCCGCACGGGCACGGCGTGGTCGCGCTCAGGCCGATGCCGGACCACATCGCCTGCCAGCTTTCGCTGACGGACCAGCGGGACCTGTCGATCGCGATCAGCCGCTGCCGGCGGATGCTCGATCTCGATGCTGACCCGATCGCCGTGGACGACCAACTCCGGACCGATGCCGTGCTCGCGCCGCTGATCGAGAAGTCGCCGGGCCGGCGGGTTCCGCGGACCGTGGATGGCGCCGAGTTCGCAGTACGGGCTGTGTTGGGGCAGCAGGTCTCCACGGCGGCGGCGCGGACCCACGCCAGCCGGTTGGTGGTGGCGCATGGTGAACCAGTCGATGATGCGTCGGGTGGGTTGACCCATCTGTTTCCGCGAATGGACGCACTGGCCGAGCTCGATCCGGAATCGCTGGCCTTTCCGAAGTCCCGGCGGACGACGCTGACCACGCTGATCGCCACCCTCGCGGCCGGGGAGATCGACCTCGGCGCCGGCAGCGACTGGGACAAGGCGCGCGAGCAGCTCGGGGCGTTGCCGGGGATCGGCCCGTGGACCGTCGAGTCGATCGCGATGCGGGCGCTCGGTGACCCGGACGCCTTTGTGGGCAGCGATCTGGGCATCCGGTACGCGGCGCGTGACCTAGGGTTGCCGGAGGCCCCCAAAGCACTGACCGAGCACGCGCGCGTCTGGCGTCCCTGGCGGGCCTATGCCGTGCAGTACCTCTGGGCGACCGGAGAGCATGCCATCAACAAGATTCCGACGGAGTGAGATGACTGAGCTGACCACCGACCGCCTGCTGTTACGTCCCTGGAAGGAGAGCGATGCTGAGCCTTACGCGGACCTGAACCAGGATCCGGCCGTGGTGGAGCACTTCGCGGGGCCCGTGGCGCGGGAGGCGAGCTATGAGCAGGTCGACTACTTCAACCAGATGATCGCCGAGCGAGGGTTCGGATTCTGGGCGCTGGAGGTCCGGGAGACCGGGCAGTTCATCGGCTTCACCGGGCTGTCGGTGCCGAGCTTCGAGGCCCCCTTCCTCTCTACGGTCGAGAATGGCCTGCCGGGGGTCGAGATCGGCTGGCGGCTGGCGAAAGATGCCTGGGGCAACGGGTTTGCGACCGAGGCGGCCCGGGCGGCGCTCGGGTACGGCTTCGGCCCGGCCGGGCTGGACGAGATCGTCTCCTTCACCGCGACCACCAATCTCCCGTCCCAGCGGGTGATGCAGCGCATCGGCATGACGCACGACGAGGCGGACGACTTCGATCACCCTCGGATAGAGAAGGGCCACCGGCTGGAGCGTCACGTGCTCTACCGGATCAAGCGAACCCAGTGGGAGGCGTGACCCCGTGCCCTACGCGGTGATCGACAGCCCGATCGGCGAGCTGACCCTGGTGGCGTCCGCCGACGGTGAACTGATGGGCCTCTACATGGAGCAGCAACGCCATCTCCCCGCCCTGGAGACCTTTGGTGTGCGCGACGATTCCGTTCTGCCCGAGGTCGTGCAGCAGTTGAAGGAGTACTTCGCCGGCGAGCGCACCAGTTTCGACGTACCGCTGAAGTTGGTCGGCACCCCTTTCCAGCAAGAAGTGTGGACCGCGTTGAAGAGCATCCCGTACGGCGAGACCACGACGTACGGGGAACTCGCTGTCGGTCTGGGCAAGTCCCTGGCGGCCTCGCGGGCGGTCGGTCTCGCGAACGGCAAGAACCCGATCAGCATCATCGTCCCGTGCCACCGAGTGGTCGGCTCGACCGGCAGCCTGACGGGGTACGGCGGCGGGCTCGAGCGGAAGCAGCACCTGCTGGACCACGAGCGGGCCGACGCACTCTTCTGAAGGCTGAGTCACTCTTCTGAACAAAGTGCTCATTTGGTGAGCACTTATCGGGTGCATGCTGATGCTCAGACGGATCGAGACGACGGAAAGCAGGGCCTGAGGATGAGCGCGCAGGTGATCACGGACGACGAGGCAGTCCTGTTCGACGGTGTCGCGGAGTGGCGCGATTGGCTGGCCGCGAACGGGCAGTCGGAGCGGTCGCTTTGGGTGGTCGTCCGTCGGCACCGGAATGACGGGCCGGGGCTGGACTACGTGGCGGCGGTCGAGCATGCGCTGTGCTTCGGGTGGGTGGACAGCAAGACGATAAGGCGCGATGCCGAGAGCACGTACCAGTGCTTCACGCCGCGGAACCCGCGCAGTACTTGGAGCCAGAGCAACCGGGATCGGGTCGAGCGGCTGATCGCCGAGGGCCTGATGGCGGAGGCCGGCCAAGAGGTAGTCGACCGTGCTCGACAAACCGGCACCTGGGACCGCCTAGCCGAAGCCCAGAACGGCATCATTCCCGCGGACCTCCAGTTGGAGCTGGACCGCAACCCGGCCGCCGCCCACCACTTCCAGGCCTTCCCACCCTCCTCGAAGCGCCTGATCCTCGAATGGATCACCCTGGCCAAACGCCCCGAAACCCGCGCCCGCCGCATCCACCAAACCGTCACCCTCGCCACAGAAAACCGCCGAGCCAACCACCCCACCTGAGGCGGTTGTGCGTCGAGTGCACCCCGCCCACCCCGCGCCGTCAGGCGCGGATCTTCCCTAGGTTCGGGTGTCTGCTGGGTCGTCTACTCGGTCGGCGATCGTGCTTGTGCTGGTGGTTGGTTTGGTGCGGGTGGTTAGTTTGCGGGCGATCGGCTCGGTGTAGCGGGCGGCGATCGGGCCGAGGATGACCAGGATCAGGACGTACGCCGTCGCCAGTGGGCCAAGGCGTGGTTCCACCCCGACCGCGAGCCCTGCGATCACGATCGAGAACTCGCCGCGCGCCACCAGCGTTCCACCGGCTCGCCATCGCCCGGCGGTTTTCACACCGGCCCGGCGAGCGGCGTACCAGCCCGTCGCGATCTTCGTCAGCGCGGTCAGCACCGCCAGCCCCAGCGCGACGGCCAGTACGGGCGGGATGTCGGCCGGGTCGGTGCTCAACCCGAAGAACACGAAGAACACTGCCGCGAACAAGTCCCGCAGCGGGCTGAGCAGACTGCGCGCGCCTTTGGCTACCTCGCCCGACAACGCGATCCCGACCAGGAACGCGCCGACGGCGGCCGAGACCTGCAGTCGCTGGGCGATCCCCGCGATCAGCAGCGTCAGGCCGAGCACCACCAGGAGCAGCATTTCGGGGTTGTCCGATGACACCGCCCGGCTGATCACCCGCCCATAACGCAAGGCGGCGAACAGGACGACGCTCACTGTGCCGAGCGAGATCAGCAGGGTGATGCTGCCGCCGGCCAGGCCGACCCCGGCCAGCAGCGCCGACAGGATCGGCAGGTAGACCGCCATCGAGAGGTCTTCCAGTACGAGGATGCCAAGCACCACCGGCGTCTCCCGGTTGCCCAGCCGGCCGAGATCTCCGACCACCTTCGCGATCACGCCGGAGGACGAGATCCAGGTGACCCCGGCCAGCGCCACCACGGCGACGGGTCCCCAGCCGAGCAGCAGGGCCACCGCCGCGCCCGGCAACGCGTTCAGGAAGAAGTCCACGATGCCCGACAGGTACTGCGTTTTCAGCGTGCCGACCAGATCCGAGGCCGTGTACTCCAAACCCAGCAGCAACAGCAGCAGGATGACGCCGATCTCGGCGCCGGTGGCAACGAATTCCTCGCTGGCGTCCAACGGCAGCAGGCCGCCGTGCCCGAAGGCGAGTCCGGCCAGCAGGTAGAGCGGGATCGGGGAGAAGCCGAACCGGACGGCGATCCGCCCGAGAATGCCCAGCGCCAGCAGCACGGCACCGAGCTCGATCAGCAACGAGGCGGTCTCGTGCATCAGCTCACCCGCCGGCGATCAAGTCGGCGACCGCGCCGACGCCTTCGCGGGTCCCCACCACGACCAGGGTGTCCCCGGTCGCGAAACGGAAGGCGGGGGTCGGCGACGGCACCGCGCCGGTCCGCCGCAGTACCGCCACGATCGAGGCCCCGGTGCGGCTGCGGGCCTGGGTGTCGCCGAGCGTGCGCCCGGAGTACGGCGACCGCGCGGTGATCGGGATCTGCTCGGTGATCAGGTCGATCTCGATCCCGCTGTGCAGGGGCGTGATCGGGGCCGGGACCAGCAGCTGGGCCAGTGCGCTCGCCTCGGCCGGGTCCAGTGGCACGCTGTTCGTGCAGTTGTCGTCGTCGTCGGGATCGTGGAACCCGAGGAACCGCCGTCCGTCCTCGTGCGCCACCAGCGAGATGTGCTTGCCGTCGTCGGTGACGAGGTCGTAGCGAGTCCCGATCCCCGGCAGCGTGGTCCTGGTCGGGTGGGCCTGGGAATCCATCGTGCTCCGATCCGAACTTCAAAGGGGTCAGGTCCATTCTCTCGTGGACGGCCCAACGGCCTGGACTGTGATCCAGCTTGCAATCAGGTGCAGTGCAACTGATTGCATAGGTAGAGTCTGCGACATGGCGTTGGAGCACGCGATTCTGGTTTCGCTGACCGAGCGCGCCGGGTCCGGTTACGAGCTGGCCCGGCGGTTCGACCGGTCGATCGGGTTCTTCTGGGCGGCGACGCACCAGCAGATCTACCGGGTGCTGCGCCGGATGGAGGACTCCGGCTGGGTCACCCACACGGAGGTCGCGCAGGAGGGCCGCCCGGACAAGAAGGTCTACCGGGTCGCCGAGGCCGGCCGGGCGGAGCTCACCCGCTGGCTCGCCGAACCGGTGGAGCCCATTACCCTGCGCGACGAACTCGGCATCAAGCTCCGCGGCGCCTCCCTCGGCGACAGTTCCGCCGTACTCCGGGAGGTCGAGCGCCACCGCGCCGAGCACAACATCCGGCTCGAGGTCTATCTGACGATCCAGCGACGAGACTTTCCCAAGCCGGACAAGCTCAGCGGCCGCGAACTCCATCAGTACCTCGTACTCCGCGGCGGCGTACGGGCTGAGCAGTCCTTCGTGGACTGGTGTGAAGAAGTCATCCAGGCACTGCGATCGGAGGGCATCCGATGAACGATCCCTACCCGAACCTGCTGGCCCCGTTGGACCTCGGCCACGTCACTCTGAAGAACCGGGTGATCATGGGCTCGATGCACACCGGTCTGGAGGATCGGGCCAAGGATCTGCCGAAGCTTGCCGCGCACTTCGCGGAGCGGGCTCGCGGCGGCGTCGGCCTGATCGTCACCGGGGGATACGCCCCGAATCGCACCGGCTGGCTGACCCCGTTCAGCTCCCGGCTCACCAGTCGCCGGCAAGCCCTCAAGCATCGCGTGGTCACCGATGCCGTGCACGCCGAAGGCGGCCGGATTGCCCTGCAGATCCTGCATGCCGGCCGCTACGCGTACCACCCGTTCAGCGTCTCCGCGTCTGCCCTGAAGGCGCCGATCAACCCGTTCCGCCCGCGAGCGCTGTCGGACCGCGGCATTCTTCGCCAGATTGACGCGTACGTCGAGTGCGCCGCACTGGCTCGCGTCGGCGGGTACGACGGGGTCGAGATCATGGGTTCCGAGGGGTACTTCATCAACCAGTTCCTGGCCGAGCGCACTAACAAGCGCACCGATCGGTGGGGCGGCAGCGCGGAGAACCGGCGCCGGCTGGCTGTGGAGATCGTGCGGCGAACCAGGGAACGCGTCGGCCCGGACTTCCTGATCATCTACCGGCTGTCGATGGCCGACCTGGTCGAAGGCGGCCAGCCCTGGGAGGAGGTGGTTGCGCTAGGCAAGGAGATCGAAGCCGCGGGTGCCTCCGTCATCAACACCGGGATCGGCTGGCACGAGGCCAGGGTGCCGACCATCGTCACCTCCGTACCGCGGGCCGCGTTCACCTCGATCACGGCCTCGTTCCGACCGCACGTGAAGATCCCGGTGGTCACCTCGAACCGGATCAACCTGCCACAGGTCGCCGAGGAGGTGCTGGCCCGCGGTGACGCCGACCTGGTCAGCATGGCCCGGCCGTTCCTGGCCGATCCCGAATGGGTGCTCAAGGCAACCACCGACCGGGCCGACGAGATCAACGTCTGCATCGCGTGCAACCAGGCCTGCCTGGACCATGTGTTCGCCAAGCGCAAGGCCAGTTGCATGGTGAATCCCCGGGCCGGTCGCGAGACGGAACTCCAGTTGCTGCCGACCCGGCGTACGAAGAAGATCGCGGTCGTCGGCGCCGGGCCCGCGGGACTGTCCGCGGCGGTGACGGCGGCCGAGCGTGGACACCAGGTCGAGCTGTTCGAGGCGGACGGCGAGATCGGCGGGCAGTTCGGCATCGCCCGGCGGATCCCCGGCAAGGAGGAGTTCGCCGAGACCATCCGGTACTACCGCCGCCGGCTCGAGCTCACCGGCGTCAAGGTGCACCTCGGTCACCGGGCGGTCGCCGAGGACCTGACCGGGTTCGACGAGATCGTGCTCGCCACCGGGGTGTCACCGCGGATCCCGGCGATCCCCGGCATCGACCACGAGAAGGTCCTCTCGTACGTCGAGGTCGTGCGCTACGGGCGGCCCGTCGGAGCCAGGGTGGCTGTGGTCGGCGCGGGCGGGATCGGAGTGGATATCAGCGAGTTCCTGACCACCGATGAGTCGCCGACGCTCGACCTTGCCGCTTGGAAGGCCGAGTGGGGCGTGACGGATCCGCTCCTCGCCCCGGGTGCGCTGACCAAGCCGCGTCCGGAGCCCTCGCCGCGGCAGGTGTATCTGCTGCAGCGCAAGGCCGGCAAGATCGGCGCGGGTCTCGGCAAGACCACCGGCTGGGTGCATCGCGCGGCGCTCAAGAGCAAGCAGGTCGAGCAGTTGCGCGGGGTGAACTACGAGCGGATCGACGACGAAGGTCTGCACATCACCTTCGGCCCCAAGCGGGAGAAGGCGCGGGTCCTCGAGGTCGACACCGTGGTCATCTGCGCCGGCCAGGAGCCGGTCCGCGACCTGGCTGAGGCTCTTCGTGCCGCCGGCCGGTCGGTCCACCTCATCGGCGGTGCCGACGTTGCCACCGAGTTGGACGCCAAACGGGCGATCGCCCAGGGCACAGAGCTGGCCGCGGCCCTCTGAGGCGCAGTACGGGGAGTGAGCGGTCGACCGCCAGTCGTGAGGCTGACATGCCAGCTTAGGTAAGGCTATCCTCCTGCCATGCGAGAGTCAGTGGGGCTGGCGGGGGAGGATCTGGACCTCGGGTATCACGGCAAGCAAGTGGTGACCGGTGCCTCCCTCGAGATCGGGGCGGCGAGCGTCACCGCTCTGGTCGGCCCGAACGGCAGCGGTAAGTCCACGCTGCTGCGCGCCCTCGCGCGGCTGCACAGCGCCGACGCCGGGGCGATCACCTTCCCCGACGGCACCTCCGCGCTCGACCTGTCCGCGAAGGACTTCGCCCGCAGGGTGACGCTGCTCTCCCAGTCCCGCCCCACCCCGAACGGCGTCAGCGTGCGTGACGTCGTCGGCTACGGCCGGTACCCGTACCGCGGTCGCTGGCGCAACGACGACCCCGACGGCAACGCGGCGATCACGCACGCGATGGACGTCACCGGCGTCACCACGATGGCCGACCGGGCCGTCGACGAGTTGTCCGGTGGTGAACTGCAGCGGGTCTGGCTCGCCACCTGCCTGGCCCAGGACACCGGCGTCCTGCTGCTGGACGAGCCGACCACCTTCCTCGACCTGCGCTACCAGATCGAGATCCTCGACCTGATGCGCGACCTCGCCGACGATCACGGGGTCGCCGTCGGGGTGGTCCTGCACGACCTGAACCAGGCCGCCGACGTCGCCGACCGGATCGTGCTGCTGGACGGCGGCCGGATCCGCGCGACCGGTACGCCGGCCGAGGTCCTGCTCGCGGACGCGCTGTCCGAGACCTACGGGATCCGGATCGACGTCAGCACCGATCCCAGCACCGGCCGGATCGGCACCCAGCCGGTCGGCAAGCACCTGCAACGACCCACCCTTCAAAACACCTGAGGTCCTGATGAGAAGAGTCACCGCCCTGACGGCCGCCGTCCTGGCGCTTGTGCTGACCGCCTGCGGCAGCAGCGAGAACGTCACCCCGGAGGCGAACAGTTCGGCCGCGGCCCAGCCCGTCTCGCTGACGGACGCGCGGAACAAGAAGCTCGACCTGCCGGCGCCCGCCACAAAGGTGGTCGGGCTGGAGTGGGGCGTGGTCGAGAACCTGATCACCCTCGGCGTGATGCCGGTCGGCGTCGCCGACACCAAGGGCTACACCACCTGGGTCAGCGCGGCGAAGCTCGACCCGTCGGTCAAGGACATGGGCACCCGCGGCGAGGCCAGCGTGGACGCGATCGTCGCGCTCAACCCCGACCTGGTGATCGTCACCACGGACGAGTCGGCGAGCACCATCGCGCAGATCGAGAAGGCCGCGCCGGTCCTGGTCGTCCGCGGCGCGGACGCGGCGAACGCGATCCCGCAGATGAAGAAGAACATCGAGCTGATCGCCCAGGCGGTCGGCAAGTCGGACAAGGCCACCACGGTGCTCGCCGACTTCGACAAGGCCCTTGCCGACGGCAAGCAGAAGATCGCCGACGCGGGCAAGGCCGGCGGAGCCTTCACCATGGCCGACGGCTACAAGCAGGGCAGCACGATCTCGATCCGGATGTTCACCACCGGCTCGCTGCTCGGCGCCGTCACCACCGAGCTCGGTCTGAAGAACAGCTGGACCGGCGCCGGCGACAAGGACTACGGGCTGGCCCAGACCGACATCGAGGGTCTGACCAAGCTGCCGGACGGCGACTTCCTCTACATCGCGTCCAAGGCGGACGGCGGTGACGTATTCGGCGAGGATCTGGCCAAGAACGCCATCTGGAAGAACCTGCCCTTCGTGAAGTCCGGCCGGGTCCACCGGCTGTCCGACGGCATCTGGATGTTCGGCGGACCGCTGTCGACCGAGCAGTTCATCGACGCCACCGTGCAGGCAGTCACCTCTTGACCCAGCTGACCGCCACGCGGCCGGAGCTCTCAGCGACCCAGCAGCCCGTACGCCGGGTCCGCGTGGCCGGTGTGTTCCTGATCGCGGTGGTCGCGGTGGTTCTGCTGGCGGGGATTCACCTGACCCAGGGCACGTCCTCGGTGAACGCCGGGGACCTGCTCCGGTTGGTGATCGGTCAGGGCACGGACAACTCGGCCAACGTGCTGGTCGCCTCGCGGCTGCCCCGGTTGCTCGCCGG
>NZ_DASRXP010000587.1:0-8574 GCF_035687465.1 Kribbella sp. | reverse complement strand
GGGAGCAGGCGAAGCTCAGGATGCTGAACGCGACTCACTCGATGCTGGCGTATCTGGGCGGGCTGCGGGGGTACGAGACGATCGCCGAGGCCGTGCGGGACGACGAGTTGGCCGGGCTCGCCCGCGCATTGATGACCTCGGATGTGGTGCCGACGTTGACGCCGCCGGCCGGGCTGGACCTCACGGAGTACGGGGCGAGTGTGCTGGAGCGGTTCGCGAATCCGGCGTTGAAGCACCGGACGGCGCAGGTCGCTATGGACGGGTCGGTGAAGCTACCGGTGCGGCTGCTCGGGACGGTGCGGGATCGGCTCGCTGCTGGTGCCGAGCCTCGTCTTGCGTCCTTGGCGGTCGCCGGGTGGATGGTCTATGTCGCCAGGGGAGTGGACGCTCGCGGGCAGGCGCTCACGCTGGACGATCCGCAGGCGGACAAGCTGAAGGCCGCGCTCGATGGCGTTGGTTCCCAGCCGGCGGCCGTGGTGGATGCGCTGCTGGGGGTTGAGTCGGTGTTCGGTGCGGATCTGCCGGAGAGCAAGGTTTTCAGGGATCTCCTGGTGGAACACGTCACCGTTCTAGCGGCACCTCTAGTGCGCTGAGTAGCTTCCCGAGGGTGAACTTGCTGCCGGCGTCGAGGCCGGCTTGCTGCCATTGGGGGGCGGTGAACCACTGGCCGAACTTCTGGAACCGCTCGGCGGCCAGGCTGTCGAGCACATAGGTGTTGCCCTTCAGCACGACCTCGCCGGCCGGGACCGCCGCGCCCGCGTTCTGCACCATGCCGGTCGCGGTGGTGCCGCCCTTCATCGTCACGTTGTTGCCGGTGACAACGACATCGCGGAGGACGTTCACGCCCCACGGTCCGCTGCCGCGGGTGCGGGACTGGATCGAGATGCCGTTTACGTTGCCGGTCACCGTGTTGTTGCGGACCTGGACGTTGGACGAGGTGTTGACGTTGATGCCGCCGCCGTCCCACAACGACGTACCGGAGCCCCGGCCGGTGCCCAGGCCGTTGCCACTGATGGTGTTGTCCTCGATCACGCCGTTGCGGCCGATCTCGTAGCGGATCCCGTCGGCCGCGTTGTCGACGATCTCGTTGTCGCTGAAGGTCCGGCCGTCGTCGTACGCGTCGCTCCACAACCCGACGCCGCGGTTCTGCTCGATCAGGTTGCCGGACACCGAGCCGCCGTTGGACCAGGTGGTCTTGATCCCGCCCGACTCCCAGTCGGCGATCCAGAAGCCGTCGGTGTTGTTGTCGCTGACCTGGTTGTCGAGGATGGTGCCGTTCACCGTGCTGTACTGGCCGACGCCGAGCTGGCCGTTGTACTGGATCAGGTTCTGCTCCAGGGTGGCGCCGTCCGCGTTGACCAGCATGGCGCCGACCGCGTGGTTCCAGCGGATGTCATTCGCGACGACCTTCCACTTGTTGCCAAGCACAACCGCTCCCGCCTGAGGCGCGCTGGCGAAGTGCTCGACGGTGAGACCTCGGACGGTCACGCCGGAGGCGGCCGACTCGATCGCCGTGTCCGTCTTCGACATCTCCACGGTCCGGCCGGTCGGGTTGTCACCAAGGTAGACGGCGTTCGCGGCGTAGTCACCGAAGAAGGTGCCGGGGACAACCTTGTCGCGGGTGTTCACCCGCTTGAGGTGCTTGTCGTTGAGGAACAGCTGCTCCCGCAGGAAGCAGATGTTCGCGACGTTGTCCTCACACTGCCCGGTCTGCCCGTACGCCGGGGGCAGCACGCCCTTCGTCACCCAGTCGCCACCGGTGGCCGTCCAGCCGGTCAACCGGATCGACCCGGTCAGTACTGCGTCCTCGTCGCTGGCGAGAATCTGGTTCGCCTTCGGCTGGATCGTCCGGGTGATCCGGTGCAGCCCAGCCGTGAAGCAGAACGTGGCACCGGCAGCGCCCTTCTCGACCACCTCGGCGGCGTTGTCTTCCGGCTCGATCAACACGCCGGTACACGGGGGAGCCTCCGAGGGGCCCGCTGGGAAGGCGGAGGCGACGGTCGGCAGCTCGGGTCGGGGCGGGGTGGGCGGCACGGGCGGAGGGATGACGGGCGTGAGCGGCTCGAACGCCGATGCTGGGCCCGCGGTGACGATCCCTGTCAGGGTGATCGCACCGGTTGCCGCCACAGCAATGAGGGTCATCGACTTCTTCACTGGGTGCCTCCGGAGGTCCTCACCCCCCGGTGCGGCCTGCCTTCCCGAGCAGACTACTACTTGCCGTAGGCATCGCAAGACGCAAAGTCGTTGCGTCTGTCACCTAATTTGGTTGCTCTGTGTAACTTTGTCCGTTGCTGAGGGCATCAACTGGCCTGGAAGCTGCCGATCGTGTCGTGCCCGGCGCTGCGCCATCCGCCGGCTGTCAGCTTGGTGCCGAAGATGCCGAACCGCTGGGCCGACAGTTGGTCCAGCAGGTAGCGGTTCCCGTTGAAGGTCAGCTGGCCGGCCGGCACCTCGGCGCCGGAGTTCTGCACCATGCCGGTGGACTGGGTGCCACCCTTCATCCCGACCGTGTTGCCGGTGACGCGGACGTTGCGGAGCAGGTAGCGGCCCCATGGCCCGTCGCCCCGGGTCCGGGACTGGATCGAGATGCCGTTCACGTTGCCGGTCACCGTGTTGTTGCGGACCTGGACGTTGGACGACGTGTTGACGTTGATGCCGCCGCCGTCCCACAACGACGTACCGGAGCCGCGGCCGGTGCCGAACCCGTTGCCGGTGATGGTGTTGTTCTCGATCACACCGTTGCGGCTGATCTCGAACCGGATGCCGTCGGCCGCGTTGTTCTGAATCTTGTTCGCGCTGATCACCCGGCCGTCATCGGCCACGTCGGCCCACATCCCGACGCCCAGGTTGTCGCGGATCAGGTTGCCGCTGACGGTGCCCGAGGAGCGGGTCGACTTCATCCCGCCGGACTCCCAGTCGGCGATCCAGAAGCCGTCGGTGTTGTTGGAGCTGATCACGTTCGCGGTGACGTTCGCACCGATCGAGTTGTACTGGCCGAGACCGAGTTGGCCGTTGTGGTGCACCAGGTTGCGGTCGATCCGGGCGTTGGTCGCCTTCACCAGCATCACGCCGACCGACTTGTTCCAGCGGACCTCGTTCGCCTTCACCGACCAGGCCGGACCGGAGACCAGCGCACCGGCCTGGGCGGGGCTGGCGAAGTGCTCGATGGTCAGCCCGCGCACGGTGACACCGGGTTGGTTCGATTCGATCGCGGTCCTCGTCTTCGACATCTCGACAGCGCGGCCGCCGGGGTCGGTGCCGAGATGGATCACGTTGGCGGCGTAGTCGGCGTAGAAGGTGCCGGCCTTGACCGCGGCGGCGCCGGCCACCCGGGTCAGATGGGTACCGTCCACGAAGACCTGCTCACGCAGGCTGCAGATGTTCGCGCTGTTGTCCTCGCACTGCCCACTCTTCCCGTACGCCGCGGGCAGGGCGCCGCTGGTCACCCAGTGCGTGCCCGCCTTGCTCCAGTTGGTGAGGGGGACCGAGCCGGTGAGGACAGCACGGTCATCGCTGGCCAGCGTCATGTTCGCCTTCGGCCGGATCGTCTCGCTGACCCGGTGCAGCCCGGCCGCGAAACAGAACTTCGAACCGGCGGGGTGGGAGTTGATGACGGCTTGCGCGTTCTGGCCGGGCTTGATCACCGTGCCGGTGCAGGGACCTGCGACAGCCGGTCCGGCGGCGTCATCACCCGCGACGGGTTCGCTGGCGCCGGTGGTCTTGGGCTGCTGGGGCTTGTCCGGGGTCGCTGTCGAGCGCGAGGTGGGCTTCTTCGTCGGCTTCACGGTCGGCGGCTTGCTCGGGACGGTGACCGGGGGCTTGGTCGGCTTCGACAGCAGGATCGAGGGGAGTACTCCGGAGCCCGCTGAGGCCGTTTGGTCCGCATCGCGTGACTTACCGGCGGATACCGCGTTCTTCTGATGGGAGATGAGGGGAAAAGCGACTGTAACGGTGGCCAGCGCGACCGCGATAAGGGCTGCGAACCACAACTTCCTCAAAGTCACCCTCCGGGGTGTATTCGGCGCGCGGTCGTTCCTCGCCAGGCCTCACGGGTTGTCACCACCGCGAAGACTTAGGGTGGTGCCATGCGGGTCGCCATGTTGCACAACCGTTATCGTTCGGGTCAACCGAGTGGCGAGAACCTTGTCGTCGATCAAACAGCTGATTTTTTGCGCAACTCAGGACATGAAGTTGAGCTTTACGCGCAGAACAGCGACGACATCGCGCAAATGAGCCGAAAAGATCGCGCGCTGTTACCGTTCCGCTCCGTATGGTCATTCGCCGACGAACGCGATTTAACATTCCGATTGCGTGAGCGGCGTCCGGACATCGTGCATGTCCACAACACTTTTCCCTTGCTCAGCCCGTCGGTACTGCGGGCCGCCCGGCGCGAGGGACTCCCGGTCGTCGCCACCTTGCACAACTTCCGGCTGATGTGCGCCAACGCGGTTCTGCAGCGCGACGGTGGTCCGTGCGAGGCGTGCGTCGGCCGGATTCCCTGGCGCGGTGTGGCCCACGGCTGCTACCGCGGATCGAAGGCGCAGAGCCTCCCGCTGGCGACCGGGATCGCGGTGCACAACGCCTTCCATACCTGGCAGCGCTACGTCACCACGCTCATCGCGCCGTCGGAGTTCGTCCGCTCGCGGTACATCGCGGGCGGGTTCAAGCCCGAGAAGATCGTGGTCAAGCCGCACGCGGTCCCACACTCGGGCGCGGTCCGCACCGGCCCGGGCGACGCTGTGGTGTTCCTCGGCCGGCTCACGGAGGACAAGGGCTTCGCCGATCTGCTCCGGGCGTGGGACTCGTCATTGGGCAAGCTGGTGGTGATCGGCGACGGCCCGCTCCGGGGTGAGGCGGATGCGCGGGCGCTCACGGATCCGTCGGTCTCGGTGCTCGGGGAACTGCCCTGGGCCGACTGTATGGAAGTACTCCGCTCCGCGCGCGTCGCCGTCGTACCGGCGCGGTCCTATGAGACCTTCGGTCTCGTGGTGGTCGAGGCGTTCGCACACGGGGTGCCCGTGGTCGCGTCCCGGCTCGGCGCGCTGGCCGAGTTGGTGGATGACGGCGAGACCGGTGCGCTGACCGAGCCGGACGACAGCGAAGGGCTCAGAAAGGCCCTCGGGTTGCTCACCCACCCGGCGACTTCGATAGCCTGCGGCCTACGAGCACGGCAGGTTTATCTCGACCGCTTCACCCCGGAGCGCGACCTGGCTGCTACGGAGAGGATCTACGCCGATGCGATCGCGCGGCACGCGGCCGACACTCGAACCGGCCGGGCACGCTAGGCGCGGCATGATTACTCGGTGTAAGGTCGGCGCAGGTTTTCGGGGGCACGTCGATAACTGTTGGGGCGGGTCCACGAGGACCCAGTGGGGGAGAGCATGATGCCGTTGAGCGTCGGATACCTGATCGGCGTCTTCGATCTCTTCCACGTCGGCCACCTCGACGTGCTGGAACGCGCCAAGGAGAACTGTGACCGGCTGGTGGTCGGCGTGCTGACCGACGACTGGGCCGAGGACGACTGGGGCACCCGGCCGTTCGTCCCGCTGGTCGAGCGGGTCCAGATCATCGAGCACCTGCGCTGTGTCGACGAGGCCGTCGTGGTGGACGGCGTCGAGCCCGACCGGCTGATCGGGGTGCAGACGGTTTTCGCTGTCAGCGGTACCGACGGTGTGCTCGGCCTTGACGAACTCGACGGGATCCCCGCCGCGCTGATCCGCACCCTGCCGGCCGCGCGCGGTTCCCGTAGCCAGATCCTGCGCGCCGCGATCGACCAGCGGCAGTCGCGCAGCTCGGTCGCATGACAGGCCGCCCCTACAGCGACGCGGTCGCACAACTGGTCCGTGCGCAGAAGCCGTCCGCCGGCACCCCGGCGTACTCGCGGTTCGTCAACCGGCGGATCGGGCGGTACCTGGCGGCGGGTGCCTTCCTGGCTGGACGGACACCGAACCAGGTCAGCCTCAGCAGCGGGTTCTGTTCGCTGCTTGGCATCGTGGCGATCGCCACCCTCGAGCCGAGCGTCCCGCTGGCGCTGCTGGTCACCGCGTTGCTGGTGCTCGGGTATGCGCTGGACTCGGCGGACGGGCAGCTCGCCCGGCTCCGCGGTGGTGGTTCGCCGCTGGGTGAGTGGCTGGACCACATGATCGACTGCGTCAAGATCACCTTGCTGCACAGCGCAGTACTGATCTCGTTCTACCGCTTCGATGCCTTCAGCAACGAGCTGGTGTTCTTGATCCCACTGGCCTATCTGTGCGTGTCGGCGGTGCTGTTCTTCGGGTTGATCCTGATCGATCAGCTGCGCCGGCGGCACGGCGGCGCGCAGGCCAACGTCCGCGGCGACTCGGTGCTGAAGTCGTTGCTGATAGCACCGACCGACTACGGCGTCCTCTGCCTGGTCTTCCTCACCTTCGCCTGGCCGACGGTCTTCACCTTCCTGTACGGCGTGCTGCTCGCGGCGAACCTGTTGTTCCTGGTGGCCGCGATCGCCAAGTGGTACCAGGAGATGGCCGCGCTGCAGCCGGATCGCGCGGGGGTGAGCAGCTGATGGGGGTGATCGGCTATGCCCCCGGGGTCTACGACATGTTCCACATCGGCCACCTCAACATCCTGCGCCGCGCCAGTGAGCACTGCGACTACCTGATCGCCGGGGTGGTCGAGGACGACGTGGTCGCCAAGATCAAAGGGCAGCCGCCGGTGGTCCCGCACGACGAGCGGATGGAGGTCGTCCGGGCGATCGGCCTGGTCGACGATGTGGTCAGCGTCTGGTCCAGCGACAAGTTCGAGATGTGGAAGCAGTTGCGCTACGACGTGCTGTTCAAGGGCGACGACTGGAAGGGCACCGAGAAGGGGATCCGGCTGGAGCGGTTGCTGGGTGAGGTCGGCGCCGGCGTGCACTACTTCCCGTACACAGCGTCCACGTCGAGCACGGATCTGCGGAGGCTCCTGGAAGGGACGCTCTGATGCCTGCCCGGCGGAAGATCCTGCTCAGTGCCTATGCCTGCCGCCCGAAGGGTGGATCCGAGCCGGGCGCCGGCTGGGCCTGGGCGAGAGCGGCAGCGCGCGACAACGATGTGTGGCTGCTGACCCGGGGCAAGTTCGCCCATGAGATCGCCGACGAACTCGCGCTCCGCCCGCTGCCGTCGCTCACCGTCGTACCGCTGGAACTGCCGCGCTGGGTGCTGAAGCTGCGTCGCCGGCCCGCGGACGTCTATTGGTACTACCCGCTCTGGCAGCGGCTCGCCGGCCGGACCGCCAAGCGGCTGCACGCCGAGCATGACTTCGACGTGATCCACCACCTGACCTTCGCCGTCGACTGGATGCCTGCCGGCGTTGTGCAGGAATCGTCCGCGAAGGTGATCTGGGGCCCGGTCGGCGGATCCACCGCGGTACCGCTCTCGATGGCGCACTGGCTGGGCTCGAGCGGCCTGATCGGGGAGCTCGTACGCCGTGCCTGGACCGGCTTCTGGCGCGGCCTGACCGGGCGAAAGCTGGCCCAGACCGCCGACCTGGTAGTTGCCCAGAACAACGACGTCGCCGAGGTCTTCGCGAAGTACACCGATGACCTCGTGGTCCAGCCGAACGTGGCGATCCAGCGCTTCGCGAGCGCGAGCGGCCCGCGGGAGCCGTTCGGTCCGCCCGGGGTCAAGACCGCGCTGTTCGTCGGCCGGTTGATCCCGTGGAAAGGCGTGCTGATCGCGATCAGCGCCCTGGCACGGCCGGAAGCGGCGAACTGGGAGCTCCGCGTGATCGGCGACGGCCCCGACTGGCGCCGCGCCGAACGCCTGGCCGAGAACCTCGGAATCCGCGACCGGGTCGAGTTCGTCGGTCAGTTGCCGCGAGAGGAAGTCCTCGACTCGTTCCTGCGCGCGGACGCCCTGCTCGCCCCGTCGATGCGCGAAGCCGCCGGCTGGGCGATCACGGAAGCCCTGGCCAGCGGCTGCCCCGTGATCTGCCTCGACCGAGGCGGCCCCTCGGTCATCGTCAGCCCCGAAGACGGCGCAGTCGTCTCCTGGCGCGGCGACGTGGTCGGCGAACTAGCCAAATCCCTCGCCACCCTCGACACCCGGATAGAACCGGTCAACCGCTGGTCCCCCGACCGCCTCCCCGCCCTCCTAACCACCTGGTACGCCGACACCCGAGTCCCGCACTAACCCCCCGCCAGTTCGCCCGTACGCCGGGTGGCTCGCGGGTTCTAGGTCAATCTGGTTCGCGGGTTTAGAGGTGTAGGTGGTTCGCGGAGTCGGTAGGTGGGGGTGGTTCGCGTCGCCGGGCTGCGTGAGTTCCCTGGTCGTGGTGAGGTGAGTCAAGGGCGCTTCGCGGCCCTTCGGGCTCGAACAAGTTCGACCCTTGACACACCTCACCGCGACCAGGGAAGGACGCAGCTACGCCCGGAGCCGCTGAGAAATACGGCCACAAGTTCAAGGGATTACGTCGGGGGCGGCCGAACGCCTTCCACGGTAAGGAACCCGGCGATTTCACCCGCGCCGGCCGAATCTCGGGCAAGTTGTCGGGACCTTGAACACCAAATCGGGACCTCGGACAACAAATACCTTGTCCGAGGTCCCCACCACCTGT
>NZ_DASRXP010000586.1:0-7152 GCF_035687465.1 Kribbella sp. | reverse complement strand
GGATCATCGATGGCGAAGGGCAAGCGTCGCGCCACGAGTGGCGGGTGGCGTCAGGTGGCGCCGCTCGTTCCGCTGGCGTTGTTCGCGAGCGCATTCACCGTCAGTGCCACGGATGATCCGGCCGTCGCGACCGCGGCGCTGGATCGGGGGGTTGTCAACAACCCCGTGGTGGTACCGAAACAGCCGTTCGCGGACCCGGCGAACGTGCCGGTTCCCGGCAGCGTCGGCAACGGCGTGGACCCCGGGGAGCAGCCGACGCAGGTGATCTCCGGACTGTCCCGCAACGGCATCCCGACCGCGGCACTGAAGGCGTACTCGCGGGCCCAGCAGGTGTTGGCCCAGGTCGACCCGGTCTGCCGGCTGCCCTGGACCCTGGTGGCCGCGATCGGCCGGGTCGAGTCCAACCACGGCCGCTTCGGCGGGAACTCGCTGACCACCAGCGGCGTGGCGACGCCGGGCATCTACGGCCCGCGGCTCGACGGCGTGAGCACGGCGCGGATCAGCGACACGGACGCGGGCAAGTTCGACGGCGACTCGGCCTTCGACCGGGCCGTCGGACCGATGCAGTTCATCCCCGGCACCTGGCGTTCGATGGGTGTCGACGGTGACGGCGACGGCGTCAGGAACCCGCAGGACATCGACGACGCGGCGATGTCGACCGGCGTCTACCTGTGCTCGGGCACCGCCGACCTGACCAAGGCCGGCGACCTGAACCAGGCCGTCCTTCGGTACAACCACTCCCAGCAGTACGTCGACCTGGTGCTCAGCATCGCCAAGGCGTACGCGGGTGGTAGCTGGATCGCGGTCGGCAACGGGACCGAGAGCGACGGGCAGGGCATCGAGCGGGCCGACGGCGGGATCGACGACCCGACCATCGACGCCCCGGCGGACGACAACCTGCCGCAGGCGATCGACCTGCCGATCTACCCGGGCCTGGTGAAGCCGACCCCGGGCACCACGGAAGGCACCACCAAGCCGGGCGGCGACCCGACCAAGAAGCCAGGCAGCACGCCGACCCCGAGCAAGCCTGGCACCAGCAAGCCCGGGACGAGCAAGCCGCCGACAGGCAAGCCCAGCACCCCGCCCTCGACGCCGGCCCAACCAGGTGTGGCGACGCTGCAGACCGCGGCCGGCCTGGTGGTGGGCACAGTCGGTAGCACGCTGACCGAGCTGACCAAGGCCGCGCAGTACTGTCAGTCCGAGATGTCGAAGGTGACCATCACGAACCCGACCCAGGCTCAACTGCAGAAGTGCGTGACCGCCTTCCAGACCGGTGGCACCGCCGCGGTCGACCAGGTGATCCGCAATCTGCTCTCGCTGCTGGGTCTGCTCGGTCTCCTAGGAGGAGGAATCCTCGGGAACTGAGCCCCACAGACCGGCGCGCCTGCCCCCACCCCTCCCTTGGCGCGTCGCTGGCGACGCCACGGAGCCCCTCCCCCCGGCTTCGTGGCGTCGCCCTCTTCATGGTCAAGCGCTTACTTGAGAATTCCTCACTTTGTCGGCGGCCGAGACCTTCTCGATGGCCGGTCAGTTCAGCAGCCAGGCCTTCTCGATCGTCTGGGTGATCTCGTTGCCCGCCTTGTCCGCCACGGTGACCCGGAGGTTGACGGCCTTGGCGCCGGTCGGGGCCGCCGGCAGCTTGACGCCGAGCTCGCTCCCCGGGCCACTCTGCTGCAGACGCAGTCTCTGCCACGACTGCCCGTCGTACGAGATTTCCGCCGTGGTCTGGAACCGTCCCGGACCGCTGGCTCCCGGCTGGTAGCCAGGCTTGAGCCCAAGCCAAGTGCCACCCCGGGCCGGTACGGCGTTGTCGGCGCCGGTGCTCAACGCATAGTCCACCTGGACCAACGGCAGCACCGCCCGCGTCTTGGTCGGACCGGACTTGAACCGCCAGGCGGTCCGCGTCGCCGTCGACGTCTTCGCCCAACTGTTGTCAGCCCGCTTCACGTCCAGCGTGAGGTCGTACCAGGCATCGTGCTTCGGCACCGGGAACTGCGCGACCGACCAGTTCTTGCTCCCGTACTGCTTACCGTTGCTGCTCAGCGCGATCGAGGTCGTGTCACCCCCGTCAGCCCAGCCGTACCCAGTGCGATCGCCGTTCACGTACTGCGGGATCGCCACCCGGATCGCGTTCTCGAACCGGGCCACCGGCATCCCGTCAGCCTCGCCGCCGGCGACCGGCGGAACGGCCGGACGGGAGATCGCCTCCCACCAATCGCCGGTGACCTTCTCGTTCGGCCGGTAGCCGCGCGGGACACTGTTGGAGACTCCGGTGAAGTTCCATTCGCCGGCCACGCGCTTGGTCGACCACTGGGCTCCCGGCACATCGCTGGCCAGGTAGTCGGTCCGGGTCACCGAGCCAGGAATGTACCGGCCGGAGACCCAGGCGGTGGAGATCCCCGGAAGGTGGGCCGAGAGCCATTCCTCATGCAGGTTCCAGGCGTCGACCTGGTGGAAGTCGGTCGTCACCGCGGCGGGCCGCAGCTTGGCGAAGTCGTAGACCTGCGGGCCGCGGATCACCGACGGCCCCGCGGCCAGCTCATAGCGGTAGGTGGGGCCCTGCAGACCGGCGAGCCGCAGCGTGACGTCGCGCTTGGTCAGCAGGTCGAGCAGCTTCATTCCCTCCGGCTGGCGTAGCAGGTAGAACGGGATGCCGCTCTCGGTACTGGTGTTCCAGAAACCCGGTTGGTCGTTGTACATGAAGACCGCCCTGGCGCCCGCGTCCTTGGCCGCCTGGACCTGCGCGTTGACTGAGAAATAGTCGAGATAGCGGATCAGGGCGATCTCGCCCTCGGCGCCCTTCAGCTCCGCGGCGGTGCCGTCGCCACCGTTGAAGAGCCGAAGCTCCTCCGTGCCCACGAAGGGGGTCCGGATGTTTCCAGGATCGGGTGGCGGCAACCTGAAGCCGCCTGCGCCGAGCACGTCGACGGTCAGCATCGGCTGTTCCAGATCCCAGCGCTGGACAACCTGGAAGGTCCCATTGGTCACCTTGCCGAAGTCCTGCACGTAGATGCCGCCGGTGACCTCTCGATCGAGGGTGAAGCCCGATACAGCGGCCCGGGCTCCGACTTTGCGATGCCAGGCGAGCGTGATGTTGTTCGCCACCGTCTCCCGCGGGGTTCTGACCGTCACCTTGTTCGCCTTGCGGGCGTCGAAGACGAAGGTGCGATCCGTGCTGATCAGCTCGTCCGGATCGCCAAGCAGTGTGACCTCGTTGGTCCTCCCCGTGACGTCGCTGCCCATCACGTAGGCCATCACGCTGTAGCGCCCGGTCGGTACTGCCAGGGTGCGGCTGCCGGACCCGTCGAATCTGACATTCTGCGGGCGTCCGGTGTTGTGGTTCCACAGCTGCACGCCGCCGTACTCCGTGCCGACGGGAGCATCGGGCAAGCCGTCCCGGCCGATGCCCTTCACCGTCACCTGGTTCAACCGGCCACCGGCAGCGAACCCGAGTCCCACCCGGTACGCCGTGCCGCCGGCCCGGGCGATCACCGCACCGGCGTACTTCGCCGACTCGGTCTTCGCCAGGTCCAGCGTCACCGAGGCCGACGCGCTGGCGCCCGGGGCGATCCTCAGCTTCGCCGGGCTGACCTTCAGCGTCGGGCGGACGCCACCCGGTGACTTCACGTCGACAGACAGGTCGAGGGTGACCGGCGACCGCGAGTTGTTGCGATAGGCGATCTCACGGCGCACCGGTGCGGGTGCGTCACCCGTCCAGGACAGATCTCCGAGCGACAGGTTCGCCGTGTCGGTGAGGATCTTGGGGTCAAGGGCCTTCGGGATATCGATCCGTCCTAGTCCCTGCTGCGCCGCGGTCGCGCCCTCGCCGGAGACCGCAGTGGCGACGAGCGCGGCCTTCAGTTCCTCCCCGGTCCACTCCGGGTGCTTCTGCGCCAGGATCGCCGCGGCACCGGCCACGTGCGGCGCGGCCATCGAAGTACCGCTCATCGTCGTGGAGTACTCGTCGAGGTCACGGCCCGCGCTGGTGCCGGCTGCACGGGCAGCGGCGATCTCGACACCGGGTGCTGTCACCTCGGGCTTCAGCAGGCCGTCGCCCAGCCGCGGTCCACGGCTGGAGAAGTAGGCCAGCTTGTCGTCACGATCTATCGCGCCGACCGTCAACGCGGCCGCGGCGGCCCCGGGCGCACCGACGGTCTCCTCCTCGCCCGAGTTGCCCGCGGCGACCACGAAGAGCGCATCGCTGGAAGCCGACAACCGGTCGACCGCCTGGCTCATCGGATCAGTGCCGTCCGAGGGCAGACTGCCCAGGCTCATGCTGACCACCTTGGCGCCCTGCTCGACCGCCCACTCCATCCCGGCCATGATCCCCGAGTCGAGTCCGCTGCCGCCATCGCCCAGCACCTTGGCGATCAGCAGCTCGGCCCCCGGAGCGACCCCCTTGCGCTTGCCGTCGGACGCGGCGCCGAGGCCCGCGACCGTCGACGCGGTGTGGGTACCGTGACCGTGACCGTCCTGGACGGTCTCGCCGTCGACGAAGCTCTTCGAGCCGACGACCTGCTTCTTCAGGTCCGGGTGGAACTCGTCGTAGCCGGTGTCCAGTACGGCCACCTTGACCCCGGCTCCGTCGTACCCGGCCTTCCAGGCTGTCGGGGCACCGATCTGTTTCGTCGAGCGATCCAGCGTCGCGTAGGTCCTGCCGTCCAGCCAGATCTTACTGACGCCGCTGCGGGTCTTGGTGCTCTTGACACCGTTCCAGAAGTCCTTGGCCTGGGTCTTGTCCACCGTCACCGCGGTGGTGCCGACACTCGCCAGGGTCAGCCGCCTGGTCGCCGCCTCGGGGGTCTGAGGCGCGCTGCGTGAGGTGGCCGGCGCCGTGAGCATCAAGGGCAGGTTCGCCATCTTCGCGTCGTCGTAGCCCTGGGCAACCAACTGGGTCAGATTGAACAGCCGGTCGTCCAGCCGGCCCTCGACCAGCATCGGGTAGGCCTCGATCGGGACCAGGGTGAGCTCGTCCTCGAAGTCGCCGAGGTAGTAGTTGCCACCACCCACCAGATGCGCGGACCGCTTGCCGTCGGCGGTCGTGGTGATTTCGGCGACGTCACCGGTGATCAAGGTGATCCGGTGCGTACTCGCGCCCGGAGTCGGCTGCGCGGCCGGGCCCGGAGTACCGGACCCACCAGTAGGTGGAACCACAGCGTGGGCAGCTGTGACGGCCGACGCCAGCAGGGCGCCGACCGTCAGAGCGGAGGTCAAGGTGACAGCAAGGCGTGGCGGTCGCACAGGGGGCCCTTCACTGATGCCCCCACCCGACGTGAGGTCATTCCTGCGAGCCTCGCAGTTGCCTCCAGCCACAGTCCATCAATAACGCTGGCGCAGACCCGCCATGACCAGATCCTGCCAACCGGCAGGCAGTACAAGCATCAGGCGAAACGCTTGGCGACCTGCTCGATCCGGTCGACCAGGTCGAGGTCGTAGGCGACGCCCGGCACATAGAAGATGACGTAGTTCGCGCCGGCCTCGAGCGCGGCCTCCACCTTGTCCGCGATCTCGTCCTCGGTCGCGATCAGGTTGTCGCCGGCGAACTTCTCCCAGTTCATCGGGCCGAGCGCCTTCGCGGTCGCCTTCTGCGGGTCGTCACCCTTGTCGATCGGGAACGCGTTGATCCCGGTCGACTTGATGATCTCGTCGTAGTCGCGGCCGAGCTCGTCACAGTGGGCCTTGAGGATGGCCGCCTTCTCCTTGATCACCGCGGGGTTGCCGCCGCCGATGTTCGCCGCGTCGCCGTACTGCGCGACCAGCTTCAGCGTGACCTTGGGGCCACCGCCGCCGATCCAGAAGCTCGGGTGCGGCTTGCGGACACCCTTCGGCTCGTTGATCGGCTTGTCGATCGAGTAGTGCTTGCCCTGGTAGACCGGCTCGTTCTCGGTCCACATCTTGTAGATGATCTCGGTGGCCTCCCGGAACGCGCCCATCCGGTCCTTCAGTTCGGGCCACTCGTAGCCGTAGGCCTTCCACTCGTGCTCGTACCACCCCGCGCCGATCCCGGCGTACAGGCGGCCGTGGCTGGCCACGTCCACGGTGGAGGCGATCTTCGCGTAGAGCGCGGGGTTGCGGTAGCCGTTGCAGCCGACCATCTGGCCGATGTTCACCCGCTTGGTGTCGCGGGCCAGCGCCGCGGTGGCGGTCCAGCACTCGAAGGTGCTCTCCGTGCTCGGCTCCGGCACGGTGTGGAAGTGGTCGAACAGCCAGATCGAGTCCCAACTTCCCTCGTCCGCCCGCTGCGCGACCGCGGTCATCGCCTCCCACTGCTCGACCGGATCGGCGATCCCGGCGAGGTCCATCTTCCAGCCCTGAGGTACGAAAATCCCGAAACGTGAGGTCATGCCACCATCCTTCCGCCCGCACACTGAACCGGTCCAGCACTCCACCAACGGGATCCCCTCTCAATCGAACAACCCCACCTTCTGAATCCCGTCACGACGACGAACCACCGGACCCCGCTGAGCGTCGTACCGGATCGAGCGCCCGAGCAGAGCGGGCGCCGGACCGGGAGGCGCACACCATCGACGTCCGAACGAACAAGTTCGACCAACTCTTCGACGAGGCCGTGCCGCAGATCTCCGCCCAGCGGCATCAACGCGACTCACCACCCACCGAAGGCGGCCGCTGGCCCGTCGCCGTCGTACTCCGCCCTCCACCTGACAGCGACCTCGGCCTTCGCCTCGACCAACTCACCATCGAGGCCGGCGCGGTGGCTGGACCCGGTCATTGGCATACAGGCAAAGCCGGCTCGGCTCACCTCACAGTCCGCGCACTGGAGACCTACCGCCAAGAGGTCGACCTGTCGGAGCCTGTCATCCAGCGCTACCGCAGTGCCCTCCACACCGCAGCCGCTGACACCGGACCGGCCCAGATCCAGGTCACTGGTCTGACGCTCACCAAAGGGACCGTGATGGCGTGCGCGGTCCCTCTCGATCCTCAGGCCGATCTCTTGATGGACCGCTTCGCCGAAGCTCTCGGCCCTGATGGCTGGTATGAGCAGCCGGACGGCCGCCGCGATATCTGGTACCTCAACCTCCTCCACTTCACCACCGACCTGACCTCCCCGCAGCACCTGATCGACTGGGTAGCGGCCCGCCGCACCCTCGACCTCGGCCGAACCACCATCCCCGCCGCGGAACTGGTCCGCTT
>NZ_DASRXP010000585.1:0-11524 GCF_035687465.1 Kribbella sp. | reverse complement strand
CTGGGCTTCCTTCTTCACCGAGACGCCGACCAGGCCGCTCTTCAGGGCGGTGGTGAACGCGGCCAGGTTGCGGTCGGCCGGCATGACCTTCTCGAGCGTCGCCGTCGATTCGGCGATGATCGGTACGCCGAGGGCGGTGTTGCCCTGGATCAGCAGGTCCTGAGCCGCCTTCTGCGTGCTGGCGAACTCGACGAACTTCTTGGCGTTCTCGGCCTTCTTGCCGGTCGCGTTCTTCGCGATCGCCAGGCCGCCGACCTCCATCGGGAACCCCTTGCCAGGCACCGGCACCAGCATCCAGTTCGGCTTGCTGAACTTGGCGAAGTCAGCGACCGTCCACGGACCGAAGTCGCTGAAGGTGGCCAGCCGGCCAGCGGCGAACCACTGCGCCTGGTCCTGGCCCTCGATGTCCACCGAGGTCGGCGAGTACTTGTCCTTTTGCATGTTCACCACGTACTGCGCGGTCGCCACGCCGGTGGGGTCGCCGAAGGTACAAGCGGTCGCGTCGGCGTTGTAGTAGCTGCCGCCGGAAGCGGTCAGCCAGCCCCGGTACCAAAGGTTGCTGGAACCGAACACCCGCGCCTTGCCCTCACCGTGGGACAGCTTGGCGGCGACGTTCCGGAACTCCTCCAGCGTCATCGGAGTCGTTGCGCTGGGCAAGGGAACGCCCGCTGCCTTGAAGGCGTCCACGTTGATCGCCATCACCTTCGGCTTCGCGGTGAACGGCGTCGCGTAGTACTTGCCCTCGACCTGCATCGACGAGGAGATGTTCGGCTGGATGAACTTGCCCGGGTCGACCTGCTGCTCGGCGAAACTCGGCGCGAACCCGGCCAGGCTGGTGTTGCTGATCTCCAGCACGGTGGACTGGGTGCCGGCCGCGATCGAGGTCTGGATCTTCTGCTCGTAGTCGGCCTGGATCCAGTTCGTCGTCACCTTGGTACCGGGGTTGGCCTTCTCGAAGGCCGCCGCGATCGCCTTCAGCGAGGCGGCCTCGGAGTTCGTGCCCCAGAACGAGAAACTGATGTCCCCGTTCTCGTCGGCGCCGCTGTTGGCGGCGGGCTGGCTGCCGGTCGCGCAGCCGGCGGCGAGGAGGAGTGCGGCAAGCCCGGCCCCGACCGGGATCAGGCGGTTGAAAACCTTCATGAGGGGTCCTTCGTCTGAGAGGTGACCCGGGCGGTCCGGCCGGGTTCGAGGGTCCTGACGCCGGCTGATCCGACGGCCACCGTCAGCGGCCCCGGCCCGCTGTGCACGGTGATCTCTGTCGACTGCCGGGCAACTTGGGTGATGCGTAGGTCCCACTCGCCGATCCGCACGTGGTCGGCGCTCAACAGCCCGATGTCCGCGGGCAGGTGGGAGTCGATGGACAGGTACGCCGACGCGGCGTCCGGCACCAACCCGAGCAGTCCAGCCACCAGGTGCTGGACGACGGTGAAGGAAATCTCCGGATAGTCGTCCCGGCTGTCGATGAGGTGCCGCAGCCAGCGCCACGCCGACTCGTCACGTCCGTGCCGGAAGAACACCTCCGGCAGATAGCTGAACGCCTCGATGTTGGCAGGCGGCCGTAATTCCAACTCCTGCTCGAGGTAGTCCAGGAACCGCTCGTTCTGTACTCCGTGTCCGCTCAGCCCCGTCATCGGCACGATCCAGTGCGACTCGAGTCCCCAGGAGAACTCGAGCCCGTTCCGGCTCAGCCCCCGGGCGAACCGGCCCAGCGACTCGTCCCACCAGTTCCCCTGGAACTCCGCCTGGATCCGCTCCGACCGTTCGAGAAAGCGCTCTCTCTGTGCCTTGCCGACGCCGCGATCCTTGCCGCGTTCTTTGCCGAGGGCACGCAATGCGGCGTAGTGCAGGGCGAGCCCGTCCCCCGCGATGATCAGCGGTGTCTCGGGATCCTGCTCGTTGTAGGTGGCCGCACCGTCGAAGAGGTCGCCGGTGCCGGGTGCCTCGGGGATGCCGTCGCCGTCGCTGTCGTGAGCGGCGACGAAGTCCTCGACCGAGCGGAGGTAGTAGGCCGCCAGGTCCGGGTCGTCGATCCAGCGCCGGTCGCCGGTCCAGTCGTACTGCTCCAGCGCCCGGTAGGTCAGGTCGAACACCGCGGGGATCTCCCGCACGAAGTGCTCGTCGCCGTGGTAGTCGAGCCCGGCGATGCTCCCGTCGAAATGGAACGCCCACAGCGGGTACCACTTCCGCCCGGACGTGCTCGAGCGGGCGAAATGCCGGATCATCGCGAGGTTCTCCGCGTCCAGCCCGAGCAGATGCGCACCGGTCGCCTGGTGGCAGACGTCGCGTGAGTAGAACATCGGCCGGGAGGGGTAACCGGCCCAGTACGACGGCAGGTTGCCGGCCGCGGCATCCGTCTGCACCCACTCCAGCGCCCGCTTCCGGGCCCAGGCGAAGGCGTCCTCGACGTAGCCGAGATCCGAGGTGACAGCCAGGTCTGACATCGCGGACGCACCTTTCACACAATCGACTATTAGCGCTAAAACTAGCACTGGGTCCGCATTCGTCAATACCTTCGGAGGTATCGATTTTACCGCTATAGTCGGTGCTCTACAGTGAGCTCATGAACGGGAGTTGCCGATGACGTCCGTACCGCCCGGGGCCAGTTTCGAGGTCCGCTCCCCCGACGGCAGCCTCCGCCGGACCGGCTCGGTCTCCTCCCCCGGGACTGCAACGGTGACCGAGCTGCCGGCCTCCGCGCCGGGCGTGCTCGCGTACGAGATCGCCACTGACGACCTCGGCGCGGGGCCGATCAGGATCCGCTGGACCTGGCCGGTCGATTCCGCCGCCACGCTGTGGACCGCGACCCAGGGCTCGCACCGCACGCTGCCGACCGACTGGGGCTCGCATCGCGATATCCGCTCGGTGCGCTCCGCCCCGGTGGCCTCCTTGGTCGGGACCGACGATCTCAGCCCGTGCACGATCTCGCTGTCGTCGAGCGTCCGCGGCTGCGACTTCGCGGTCGGGGTGAACGAGGAGACCGCCGAGCAACTGGTCCAGCTCGCGGTGGACGACGTCGAGCCGACTGACGGCAGCTATCGCTTCACCTTACGGATCGACCTGCGCGGTCTGCACTTCGCGGAGGCGCTGCGGGACGTCACCGATGCGTGGACCGCCGAGCTCGGCGACCGGATCGCGCCGGTGCCCGAGCTCGCCCGGCAGGCGATGTACTCCACCTGGTACAGCGATCACCAGCACGTCTCGGCGGAATCAGTCGAGCACCACGCCCGCGCCAGCGCGCAGTACGGGTGCAAGGCAGTCATCGTCGACGACGGTTGGCAGACCGAGGACACCGCGCGCGGCTACGCACACTGTGGTGACTGGGAGCCGACCAGCAGCACCTTCCCGGACATGGCAGATCACGTACGCCGCGTCCACGAGCTCGGGCTCGACTACGTGCTGTGGATCGCGCCGCCGTTGATCGGGGCGCATTCCAAGGCCTGGGAGCGGTTCAAGGACCGGACTCTTGGCTACGTCGACGGCCTCAGCGCGTGGGTGCTCGACCCGCGGTATCCGGAGGTCCGCGAGCACATCGTCGAGTGCTGCGTCCGACCGGTGCGCGACTGGGGCATCGACGGGCTCAAGATTGACTTCATCGACTCGTGGGCCTGGGCCGACCCGGAGCCGGCTCCCGACGGCGACTGCGAGACCGTGGACGAAGGCGTCGAGCTGATCCTGGCCGCCGTCACCAGCGAGCTCCGCAGGCTGCGCCCGGATCTCCTGATCGAGTTCCGGCAGGACTACGTGAACCCGCGGCTGTGGCAGTTCGGCACCTTCCTGCGCGCGGGCGACTGCGCGATGGACGCAGTGGAGAACAGGGTCCGCACGGTCGACAGCCGGCTGCTCGCCGGCGACCGCGCTGTCCACTCGGACATGCTGATGTGGCGCCCCTCGGCCACCCCCGAAGCGGTGGCGCAGCAGTTCATTGGGGTCATGTTCAGTACTCCGCAGGTCTCCGTCGAGCTCGGATCGCTGGCCCCCGAGCACGATCGGGTGGTGCGGTTCTGGCTCGGGTTCATGAAGGACCACGCCGACACGCTGTTGCACGGCGTACTGACTCCGTCCCGGCCCGACGCGCGCTACACGCAGGTCGCGGCGGCGTCACCGGAGACCACCGTGGTTGCCGTTTTCTCCAACCCGGTGGTGCGTTTGACCGCAGCAGCCGCGGTGATGCTGCTGGTCAACGGGGGCGACCGGCCGGGCCTGATCCTCGAAGGTGCTGGGGCTGGCCCTGTGCACCTCGTAGTGTCTGACTGCTCAGGCGTCGAGTTGTCCCGTACTACGACCACCCCGCCGGCCGGCCTCTGGGCGGTCGACGTACCGGTCGGCGGCGTGGCGCGGATCGAGCAGGTTCACTGAGGGGGCTGGATGGCGAACGAGCGTAAGAAAACTCTGGTCCACCGCAGGACGACCGTGGCCGACGTGGCACGCCTAGCCGGAGTGTCGGCGATGACGGTGTCGAACGTGCTGAACGCGCCGCACCGGGTCAGCGACCAGACGGTCCGGACCGTGCAGGCCGCGATCGACGAACTCGGCTACACCCCCAACCACGCGGCGCGGGCGCTGTCGTCCGGCCGCAGCCAGGTGATCGGCCTGCCGCTCTACCTCGAGGACGACGCGTTCAGCGATCAGAACCCCGGCCTCGGTGGTTTCCTGCACGGCCTGCTCGGCGGTCTGGTGAAGGCCGCGGCGACCTCCGGGTACGGCGTCCACGTGACGACGCCGACCGAGGGCGCGACCGAGATCGCCCTGTACGAGAAGCTGATCGCGGCCCGTCAGGTGGACGCGATCGTCGTCCTGGAGACGATGCCGCGCGATCCTCGGCTGGAGTTCCTCAGCTCCCGCGGGTTCCCGTTCGTCGCCTTCGGGCGGACCGGTCCTATCCAGCGGCAGTGCTGGGTGGACGTCGACAACGTGGCCTCGATGGCGGCGATCGGCCGGCATCTCCAGTCGACAGGGCGAACCCGGGCCGTCTACCTCGGGACCAAGAGCAGTCTGCCCTGGGTGCATCAGCGGGAGGAAGGGTTCCTGCAGGAGTTCAGTTCGCCGCACTCGACGCAGTCGTTCGACGACCTGGACGCGGTTGCGGCGTACGTGGCGTCGACGCTCGACTGCGACAACCCGCCGGACACCTACGTGGCCGACAACGACGCCTTCGCGGTAGTGGCGATGCGTGCACTGCAACGACGTGGCGTCAAGGTCGGTCAGGACGTTGCCGTCACCGGCTTCAACGACTTCCCTTTCGCGAGCATGCTGGACACGCCGTTGACGACCGCACGCATTCCACTGCGCGACATCGCCGGCTGCCTGTTCTCGCGTGCACTGCGGGAGATCAGCGGCGAGCCGGACCAGCCAGGTCAGCTGGTCATAGCTCCCCTGGTTGTTCGATCGAGCGCTTGAGGGCCGTCTGCACGAACCGCGCGACCCACGGCGACCGATTGCCCGCCTGCCACACCACCACAGTCTCGTACTGCGCGACGTCGGTCACCGGGCGATACACGATGTCCGGCCGGCCGTTCCTCCGCGCCAGCGAGGTCGGGACCAACGCCACCGCCTGGCTGAAAGCGATCACCTCCAGCAGTTGCGAGCTGTCCTGCACCAGCGGTCCGTCGACCGGGTTGTCCGGAGTGCTCGACCAGAAGTTGCTCTGGGCATCGTTGGAACCTGGCCACCGCGGTGTCGGCAGGCCGGCCAGATCCTCGGCGGCGAGGGTCTCCCGGCCGGCCAGCGGATGACTGGCCGGCAACGCCGCCACCCGTGGTTCGACGACCAGCAGTTCGGACTCGAGACCGTGGTCGTCGAACGGCCCGCCCAGGATCGCCACATCCGCACGACCGTCGCGCACCATGCCCTCCTGTTCACCGAATCCACTGATGGTGATGCGGATCTCGGGCGCGTCCGGCTCGGTCAGGAACTGCTCGACGATGCCATGCAGGAGCTCGGTGGACACGCCTGGCTTGGCGGTGACCACGAGAGTCCTGGCGGGAAGACCCGCGCGCTGCGTCCGGCGTACGGTCGCGTCCAGGGCATCGAGGACCTGGGCTGATTCCTTCAGGAAGGTCTCGCCGGCCGTCGTCAGCGCGATCCGCTGGTCGGAGCGATCGAAGAGGTCGACGCCGAGGCGGCGTTCGAGCTGGCGCATCGCGCGGGACAGCGGCGGCTGGGCGATCCCGAGACGCTCGGCCGCGCGGGTGATGTTCAGGTCCTCGGCGACCGCGCGGAAGTAGCGCAGTTCGCGGATCTCGGGTTCCGGCATACCGCCAGGGTATGGGGTGCTACCGGATCGGTCTTTTCTTCTCCGCTACGGGCGGGTGAACTGAAGACATGAACACGAACGAAGTCGCACTCGTCACAGGTGGCAACAAGGGACTCGGCCGGGAGATCGTCCGGCAACTCGCAACCGAGGGACTGACCGTCTACCTCGGCGCCCGCGACGCCGAGCGGGGTCTGAGCGCCCGCGACGCACTCGCGAAGGAAGGTCTGGATGTCCGGTTCGTCCAGTTGGACGTCACCGATCCGGGGTCTGTCGGCGCCGCGGTGAAGTCGATCGAAGCGGATGCCGGCCGGCTGGACGCGCTGGTGAACAACGCCGGGATCGTCGTCGAATGGGGCACGAAGGTCGCGGACATCACGGCTGATCAGCTCCGCGAGGTCTACGAGGTCAACGTCTTCGGTGTTGTCACGGTTACGTCTGCCTGCATCCCGCTGCTGCGCCGGTCTCCGAACGGCCGGATCGTCAACATGTCGAGCGGACTCGGCTCGCTCACCCTGCTGGCCGACCAGGACAGCTACTTGTCGACACAGAAGTTCCTTGCCTATAGCTCGTCCAAGGCCGCGCTCAACGCCCTCACCGTCGTTTACTCCAACGCGCTCCGCGCCGACGGCATCAAGGTCAACTCCGCCAACCCCGGCCTGGTCGCGACGGACCTCAACGCGGCCTCCGACGCCCCGCGCGGCGGCCGCACCACGACTGACGGTGCCCGCAATCCGGTCCACCTCGCCCTCCTCTCCGCCAACGGCCCCACCGCCACCTTCACCGGCGGCGGCGAGTCCCCCACGGCGCCTGTCCCCTGGTAGCTCTCAGTTCTCCGAGAGCGCTCTCCGGGCGAGCAGCATGGTGACGACGGCGCCGACGACGCCGGCCAGGCAGATCGTCAGGCCGGGCCGGATCACGGTTCCGATTGCCCCGGCCAGCGCGATGCTGACGCCCTGGATCGCCATCAGGCCACTGGTCTGGACCGTGAACAGCCGACCCCGGTACGCCGGATCGATCGCCGCCAGGATCAGCGGATCGATGCCCTGGTTGAACGCATAGCCGCTGCCCGAGATCGCGAGCAGGACGGCCGCGAGAGCGATCCCCGGTGTTGCCACGAAGGCGATCGCGGGGAGCTGGCTCAGCAGGATGAGCGGGACGACGAGCCGCCGCCTGGTTGATGGTTCGAGCCGGGTGGCGGCAAGCTCGCCCAGCACGGAGCCGACGGCGTACCCGGTGAACAGCGCGCCTGCGGCGGTCGCCGCGGCGCCGGTCTGGGCGGTGTAGGCCACGGCGAGTCCGTCGGGCATCGAGGAGAAGGCTGGAACGACCCAGGACAAGACGATCAAGCGTCTCAAGCGGACGTTGCTCAGCAGGTACTTCAAGCCGCTGAGGGAATCCTGCACCGTGCCGCCGGTGGTTCCGACCGCCGGAGTGAACGGAGTACCGAGGCCGATCAAGGCGGCCGAGGCGACGAAGGTCGCGACATCGAGGGCGAGGAGCAAGGTCGGCCCGAGCGCCGCGACCGCGATCGCGCCGAGCCCGAAACCCATCAGCACGGTCAGCTGGCCGATTGCCCTGAGCAAGGACCTGCCGATCGGGAACAGGTCGGCTGGGAGCAACTGGGCGAGGCTGGCCGCGCGGGCGCCGGCGAAAATCGGCGCGACGATCCCGGTCAGCAGGAGCAGGCCGAGGAGAGCACCGACAGGGAGCCCGGGGATCAGCATGAGGGCGATGCAGCCGGCGCTGATCAGGTCGGAGCAGACCAGCACCCGGCGGGCCGGGAAACGGTCCGAGATCGAAGAGAGCGCGATCCCGCCGAGAGCGTAGGGCAGGAACGCGCAGACCAGAACGAGGGCGGACAGCAACGGCGACCCGGTCCGCTCGAAGATCAGGATCGACAGGGCGACCTGGGCGGCGACCGTGCCGGCCATCGACACGGCATGCGCGACGAAGATGTTGCGCATCCCGGCAACCTGCAGAACAGCCCGATAGCCGGTGGTGGTTGTCGTTGGCGTACTCACGCAGAGAGCGTGCTCCCTGCCTCCCGGCCAGGAGTATATTTTCGGCCATGCCCGAAACTTCCACACTGCGGGGCTCGGAATGACGGTGTTGCGGTTCGGGCGGGGTGATGTGGTGCGGTGCCGGTTTGGGATCTCGCCGTTGTGGGAGACCATTTCCGCGGTGCGGGTTCTGCACGGCCACAAGCATCGGCCGCTCTACTCTCCCTGGGTGGCGGCGAAAGCCGAAGTGGCGGCCGGCCTCGATCTGCACATGCTGCGGGCCGTCCAGCCCCGGGCCGGCTTCACCCCTGACTTCCTCACGCCTCCTCCGAAGGCTTCCCGGGCGAGGTTCGGCACCGAGATCGCCCGCGTCCGCAGCGCTCCCCTGCACCAGGTCCGCGCCGAGCTGATCCGTTCGCGCGACGAACTGAACAATCCCGGCGGCCCGGAGATCGACCGGATGCTGGCCGATCCAGCCGGCGCGAGGGAGCGGTTCGCCGACGAGGTCGAGACCGCCTGGACCACGCTGATCGAACCGGACTGGCCGCTGATCAGCCGCGTCCTCGAGGACGACCTCGCCTACCGCGGGCAGCAACTGACCTCCGGCGGACTGGCCGAGCTGTTCGACGACCTGCATCCGACGCTGACCTGGGAAGACGACCAGCTGATCGCGTCCCGCTACCGCGAACCGGATCGTGAGCTCACCGGTCAGGGGCTGCTGCTCGTGCCCGGTGTGTTCGCATGGCCGCATCTGGTCATGGTTGTCGCCCCGAGCTACCAACCCACGGTGGTCTACCCGGCGCGTGGCGCGGCCCGCCTCTGGTCGGACGCGCCGGCTCCGCCGGATCCGTTGGCGAAACTCCTCGGCCGGACCCGCGCGACACTTCTCGTCGCGCTGGATCCTCCCGCCACCACGAGCGCCCTCGCGGCGCAGTACGGGCTGGCGTTGGCGACGGTCGCGGAACACCTGGCCGCGTTGCATGCCGCCGGCCTGGTGATCAGGCGGCGTACCGGTCATCAGGTCCATTACCGGCGGACGGACGTCGGTCAGGCCGTCATCGACGCTTCTGTCGGCTGAGGTCCCACCTCGGTGGGGTCGGGCAGGTCAGAATGCTGGGGTGACCAAGGTTCCCAAGCCGGCAGTTACCAGCACACGCCACACGCGACGGTGGCCTGCCTCGCTGGCGGTCCTGGCTGTCCTGGGGTTGCAGCTTGCCGTGCCCGCTGCGGTGGTGCCGCTGCCGCGCTGGGTGCTCCCGGCGTTGGGCGCGGCCCTGCTGGTGCCGCTGGTGTGGATGAATCCGTTCCACCTGCGCCGCGACGAGCCGTGGTTGCGCTGGGTCGAAGTGGCCCTGCTGGCTGTCCTGGTGGGGATCAACGCGCTCTACCTGGTCGGACTGATCTTTTTCCTGACCTCAGGTCAGGCGAACGACGGCGCGGTCCTGGTCAAAGCAGCCGTGCTGATCTGGACGACGAACGTGGTTGCGTTCGGCGTTTGGTTCTGGGAGGTCGACCGCGGCGGGCCGTTCGCGCGGGCCCCTGAGCACGAACACGAGGAAGAGCGGCCCGATCTGCTCTTCCCACAGATGACCTCGGACGTCCCCGGCTGGGCAGGCTGGCTGCCCGGGTTCACCGACTACCTGTACGTCGCCTTCACCAACGCGACCGCGTTCAGCCCGACCGACACGATGCCGCTGACAGCACGGCTCAAGATCCTGATGGCGATCCAGTCCATCATCGCCCTGCTCACCGTCGCCGTGGTCGCCGCCCGGGCGGTCAACGTCCTCTAGCCGGCCACCGCCGTCCATCTACTGATATCTCCCTATCGACGGCGTTGTAATGAGTGTGCGAGTGTTATGCCCATGTACAGCACTCCCGCCCGGACCAAGTCGGCCGGCCTTGGCTTCGCCATCTTCTCGGCCATCACCTTTGGTGGTTCGGGGCCGTTCGCGAAGGCGCTGATCGGGGCTGGGATCTCGCCCGAACAGGCCGCCTGGTTGAGGATTCTCGGTGCGGCCGTCCTGCTGGTCCCGCTGATGCTGATCTTCCGCGGGAGTGCCGGTCTGCGTGCCGCGCGTGCCTCCTGGCCGCAGTTGGTGCTGTACGGGCTGACCGGGATCGCCGGGTGCCAGACGCTGTTCTTCATCGCCGCCAGCCGGTTGCCGGTGGGGGTCGCGATCCTGCTGGAGTTCTCCGGGCCGGTGCTGGTGGTCGGCTGGCTGAAGTTCGGGCGCAAGGTGGCGGTGCCGCGGTCGGCGGCACTCGGGGTTGCGATCGCGTTGGTCGGGCTCGCGACGGTGGTGGAGATCTGGTCCGGGCTGCAGTTGGACCTGGTCGGTCTGCTCGCCGGGCTGGGTGCGGCCGCCTGCCAGGCGACGTACTTCATCCTGATCGACAAGCTCACCGGTGTCGCCGATCCGTTGGTGATGACGGCGGCCGGCAGCGTGGTCGGCGCGATCCTGCTGACCGCGATCTCCGCACCCTGGGCCATCCCGTGGCACGCGCTGACGGACACGATCGCGATCGGCGAGCGGTCCGCGCCCGGCTGGATCTTCGCCGCCTGGCTGATCGTGGTCAGCACAGTGGTCGCCTACCTGGCGGGCGCCGCCGCAGTCCAGCGACTGTCCGCGGCAATCGGTGGAGCAGTCGCGTACGTCGAGGTCGTGGCAGCAAGCTTGTTCGCCTGGATCCTGCTGAACGAAACCCTCAGCACCAACCAGATCATCGGCGGCGCCATCGTCCTCCTAGGTGCCTTTGTAGCCCAGTCCTCCGTCGGCAAGGTCGCCCCACCCGAGATCCCCGACACAGACACCCCACTCCTCGAAACCCCCGACCTCGACCCCGCCGACTTCGACCCCGTCGGCCGCTGAAGCACCCGACCGTCTCACCCCGATTCTGGGTGAGGTGGTTCGTGGGTTCGTTGGTACATGTGGTTCGCGGGTAGGTGTGGGTGGTTCGCGTCGCCGGGCTGCGTGATGGTGCTAGCCGCGGCGAGGTGAGTCAAGGGCGCTTCGCGGCCCTGCGGGCTCGAACAAGTTCGACCCTTGACACACCTCACCACGACCAGGGAAAGACGCAGCTACGCCCGGAGCCGCTGAGAAGTACGGCCACAATTCAGGGATTACGTCGCGGGGCGGCCGAACGCCTTCCACGGTAAGGAACCCGGCGATTTCACCCGCGCCGGCCGAATCTCGGGCAAGTTGTCGGGACCTTGAACACCAAATCGGGACCTCGGACAACAAATACCTTGTCCGAGGTCCCCACCACCTGT
>NZ_DASRXP010000584.1:0-3131 GCF_035687465.1 Kribbella sp. | reverse complement strand
CCGCAGCTCCATCGTCAGCCGTGGTGCGAGGTCCCCCCGCACCACGGCTGACGATGGAGCTGCGGGGGTTTGGTCGCGCGGCCGTCGCCCACCCCGCCACCACCGCGGCATCCCCGCTACCAAACCCCCGCAGCTCCATCGTCAGCCGTGGTGCGGGGGGACCTCGCGCAGGATGCGCTCGTCGTCATCGGCGTCGCCCTCACCCCAGTTGCGGGGGTCGTCGTCGCTGGTCTGATCCGGCAGCAGCGGCTCGTCGTCTTCATACGAACTCGTCATGCCACCAGGCTACGTGAACCCCAAGCCCAACCGGAGCGCCCTGCTGGGGGTCAGTCCTGGCCTGGGATCCGGGGCAGGTTCTGCTGTTGGCCGCCCTCCACCTGGGCATGTTCCTGACCGGGTTGCACTTGCGGTGCGGCGGCTGCCTGGACCAGCGACGCGATGCCCGGCTCTGTCTGCCACCGGTCGGCGCCGAGCACGGACCACGCGGTCAGCACAGAGAGCGTCGGCACCGGCAGACCACCAAGCTGCAGCGGCTCTGAGTTCTGGAAGCCGAACGTCACCGTCCAGTTCGCCGGATCGGGATAGAACTCCTGGACCGAGTTGTAGTAGAAGCTCAGCCAGCCACGGGTCGAGAGGTGGCACATCAGCCGGTAGTTGGTCGCGATCAGCTGCACCTCCTGAAGGTCGCGCCACATCAGCTGCATGTCCTTGCGCGCGGCTGCTTTGCGGCCCGCGTTGACCGCCGCCGTCGCCGCCATCATGCCGAGCACCATGCCTGGTCGGCCGATGAAGAGTCCGCCGGTCGAGGAGTACCGCCCGTCGCCGCCGTACAGGCGCGCATAGTGCACAGGCGTCTGCAGGAACGCAGTCTCGCCCTGCTCCAGCACGATGCCGTACAGCGTGAGCGGCTGCGGCTCGTTGCCGGCCATCAGCCAGCGGGCCCAGTCCTGACCCAGCTGCCACTCCTCGCGTTCCCTGCGAGCCAGTTCGGCGCTGTCCTTCTTCTTACCCACGTCCGTCCTCTCTCCAGGTGTCCGGCCGCATCATCCCATTTCCGCAGGTGAACAGTCCGCAGGTATTACAGAACTGCTGCTTTTGACACTCGATCCGGCCCGTGACCGGATAGACGCCGCGCCGTGATATTCCTGCCACGACCAGCGAGACCTCCCTCCAGCATCATGGATGTCCTTGCCTACCCGGAAGGACCGAGTCGTGAGTGCATCAAGGACACGGGGCCTGATCGGAGCGACGATCGTCGTGGCAGTGCTCGGAACTACCGCCGCCTGCGGTAACGAGGACTCCGCGTCACCCGCCGCCCAGCCCAGCCAGACGCCGACCACCCCCGGCACACCTCCAACCCTGCCCACCGCAACACCGCCCACCCCCAGCGGTACGCCGAGCATGGACTGCCCCGAGACCATCACCGCGGTCAAGCAGGCCGTGGAGAAGGCCGTCTGGGGCAAGGGCTCGGCCAAGTCGGCCTTCAAGCCGGTCAGCGTGACGATCTGCCAGTACGACGCGATGGCGTCCGGGCAGAACTACGCGACCGTCACCACCAAGCGCGCCGGCCAGCAGGCGATCGACCTCTTCGCCCTGGTGAACAGCGCGAAGCCCGTCACCAACAAGCCGAACATGTGTACCAAGGAGCTCGGACCGACGTACGTCCTGCGGTTCACCGACAACGACCGCGGCGTGCTCTCGTACACCGCCGAGTCCTATGGCTGCCGCCGGCTGGTGGCCACCTCGTTCGAAGGACAGGGCAAGCCTGGCGAGCTGGCCTCGCCGCGGCAGCTCACCCCCGAGCTGGTGAAGTCGCTCGGCCTGCGCTGACCTTGCACCGGACGCGCCCCCCGAAGCCGTCCGGTCGAGGTCATCCCGCCCGCCTTGCGGGTCACTCTCCTGGGGTCGACCCGCAAGGTGGGTGGCAGAGCCTTGCCCCCGCTCAGGATTGCCTGCACGCTGACGGCACACCCCGTTCCGGGAGGCCGAATGCGGCTGGTCCGATCCTCGATCGCGCTACTGCTCGTATGGTCCGCTGCAGCCTGCTCGGGCCCGGCCCCCGACAACACCGACGAGAAGCCGCTCTGCGCGGGAACACCAGCATTCACCTGTACGACGCTCCGCGTGCCGCTGAACCACCAGCAACCCGACGGCAGCACCTTGGACCTCGCAGTCGCTGCAGCCGACAACGTCGATGCGCCTCGCGGCGTACTCCTGATGCTCACCGGCGGCCCCGGCCAGCCCGGAGTCCCACTGCTTCAACGCATCCGCTCCTACCTCGACCCGGCCGTACTACGTGAGTACCGGCTCGTCATGTTCAACCAGCGAGGCACGGGTTCAGCCGGCATCGACTGTCGCGAGCTCCAACTGGCTGTCGGCGGCTCCGACTTCCTGACGCCGCCTGCGGATGCCGTCCAGGCTTGTGCGACGAAACTCGGCTCCAGCCGCGACTACTACGGCACACCCGACACCGTTGAGGACATCGAACTACTTCGCCAATCCCTTGGCCAGGACCAGATCACTCTCAACGGCACGTCGTACGGGAGCTTCACGGCAGCGCAGTACGGGCTGAAGTATCCCGACCACGTGCGTTCGCTGGTACTGGACTCGGTCGTCCCCCACAAGGGCTTCGACCCCTTCGGCGCCGACCTGATGGCCGCAACCCGCAGCACCCTCACCACCGCCTGCCGTAGAGACCCAGCCTGTACTGCGGACCCGGTGGCTGACCTGGCCTGGTTGGTGCAGCACGGCGAGCTCGACGGCGTCCCGTTGAACGGGACGAGCATGATCGAGTCCCTGTCGATCCTCAGCCTGAACTCGGTCAACCCGTCGCTCGAGGGGATCCCGAAGGTCCTCCACGACGCCCGGAACGGCGATACCGCGGCCTTGAAGGAGTTGTTCCAGCAGGCGAGCAGCCGGGGCATAGCCTTCGAGGAGTTGTCGGCCGGGCTCCACCTGGCCACGCTCTGCTCGGATCTACGCTTCCCGTGGGGCACGTCGGCTACAGCTCCCGAGAAACGCGCCGCAGCCCTCGAGACCGCAGTACGCGGGCTCGACCCTGCGCAGCTCTACCCGTATGACGTACCGACCGCGCGGAACCAACTGGTAGTCGAGGGCTGCCTGCGGTGGCC
>NZ_DASRXP010000583.1:0-3889 GCF_035687465.1 Kribbella sp. | reverse complement strand
TTCAGCCACTCGCCGCGCCCGCCACGGGACCGCGGTACGACGTGGTCCATCGTGGTCGCGCCCGTCTTGCCGCAGTACGCACAGCGGAACTTGTCACGCTTCAGTACGCCGGCTCGCGTGTACTGCAGTCGGCCGGTCGCGTACCGCCATTTGGTCACGACATAGCGGACCAGACGCAGCACTCGGGGGCGGGGGAACGGACCGATGCTGGCGCCGTCGTGCGCCTCTTCGACGACAGCGACCTCCCGGACGAGCATCCGGATGGCGTGCTGGATCGACACGACGTGCAGTTGCTCATATGAGGCGTTGAGCACGATGACACCGCTCATGGTGGTTCCTCCTCTCTCAAGTGTGCCCGACAGTTCCCCGCCAGGTCGGTTGTTCCGGTGCGGCTCCGGCCAGAGCCGCCCGTACTACGTGACGTCGCCGCCCGGGGCTCGGAGGAACCACCCGAGCCCCGGGCACTCTGTCGTACCGGGGTGTCCGGCGGGGCTCGAACCCGCTTCCTCCGGGGTCACGTCCCGGCGCATCGCCCACTTCCGCTTCGGACACAGCACGCCCGGCAGGACTCGAACCTGCAACCTCCTGCTTCGTAGACAGGTGCTCTCTCCAGTTGAGCCACGGGCGTCTGCAGCGCCCTGCACCGGATGGACTGCGGATTTCCGGCGCAGGGCACGTCTGGGGCGCCCGCTCGGCCGGTAGCTGAGCATCCTGCGGGCGCCTGGTCCAGCTGGGGAGACTCGAACTCCCGTTTCCCTCAACCCAAATGAGGTGGCCTGCCGCTGGCCTACAGCTGGTCCTCCCGGATGCCACGATGGCGTCCGGGAATTGCAATGGCATATCCAGTTGTCAATTGTTCGAGTCGACATTCGTGAATGACGAAAAAGCATCGGTGGAAGGAGTCGAACCCTCGGAGCGCGGGTTTGGAATCCGGCTCGCAACCATTGCGCACCGACGTGGTGTGGGGAAAAGAAAAGAGCCGCCTCGGTCGGGTGTCCCGACTCAGGCGGCTCCTGTGATCCTTGTGGAGATCACACAGGTGGACCGCCGTGACTCGGGCTCAGCACCGCGTCAAGCTGGTAGGCGTGGGTGTTTTCGTAGCCGGATCGCAGGCATGACAACGGGGCGATGCGCTCAGGGCGCCACGCCTTCCTGAAGTCTTGCTTGCCGGTCACGATGATCTCCTTGGTCTGTTTGGCCTTGCGGGCAATAGTCTCACCCATCGCTACAACTGAAGTCAATGCATTTCCCACAGCCTTTATTCCCGCGCCATTCCTGGCGTCACCGCCGCCCGCTCCGACGCGGTTGCATGCGGCTTGGTTCCGGATTGCCGGCGTTGTGTTGATGCGACTGTTCTCGTGCCGGTCGCGACCGGTACGACCAGCGGCGGGTCACCCACCAACTCAGAACCGCGAAGCCACCCGCGCTGACGCGACGTAGCGTGTTCACCTCACTACGCACGCCCCCCCGGCGCCTGGCACACTTGAGGGGGTCCCACGGCTATCCGATTCGGAATCAGCCCGCCCTCCCGCTACACTCTTGCATCGGCCCTAGGGCCACGCCGCCTTAGCTCAGTCGGCAGAGCGTCTCACTCGTAATGAGAAGGTCATCGGTTCGATTCCGATAGGCGGCTCCGCCTCTGACCTGCGGAAACGTAGGTCAGAGTACTCATTCGGCCCACCTTCGTGGAGCCATTCGTGGATCCAACGGCACTTACGATGCCGCTTGTGGCAAAGAAGACCAGTTCCCACAAGCGGCAGCCGGGCGGCATCCACGCACTGCCGTCTGGTTCGCTTCGGGTGCGCGTCTACTCCGGCATCGACCCGGTCAAGAAGACGAAGATGTATCTGGAGGAGACGGTTCCTGCCGGCCCAGATGCTTGGGAGAAGGCTGAGGCAGTCCGTGCTGGGTTTGTCGCTGAGGTCTATCAGCGGCGTCATCCTCGGACCGATGCGACCGTTGAGCAGCTAATCGAGCGGCACTTGAAGGACGGGACCTTCGGTCCGAAGACGCGGAAGAACTACCGCGGCCAAGCCGACAAGCACATCGTGCCCTGCATAGGTTCGACGAAGGTCCGCAGAGTCGATGCTGAGGTGATCGAGTCGTTCTACTCGGAGCTGCGGCGATGCAACGATCATTGTGACGGAAAGGCCTACGTCGATCACCGCACCGAGCGGCCGCACGAGTGTGATGACCGCTGCAAGCCGCACAAGTGCAGCCCGCTGAAGGAATCCAGCATCCTCTACCTTCACCAGATTCTCAGCGGAGCCTTCCGGCGTGCGGTGCGCTACAAGTGGATTTCGATCAGTCCGATGGACTTCGCTGAAGCACCAGCGGCGCCGAAGCCAAAAGCTAGACCGCCGTCCGTGTCCGAGAGCGCACGCATACTCACGGAGGCTTGGAAGGACCCAGACTGGGGAACGCTCATCTGGTTGACGATGATGGGCGGTAATCGCCGGGGCGAGCTGTGTGGAATTCGCTGGAGGCACGTGGACCTTGACCGCGAGGTCATCCACGTACAGCGAGCCATCGGACAGTACGGAAGCGAGACCTGGGAGGGCGACACCAAGTCCGAGAGCGACCGCCGGGTTGTGCTTGATCCGGAGACGGTCGCCGTCCTGGACGAGCACCGGAAACGGTGTACGGATCGGGCTGCCGCCATCGGAGTCAAGCTTTCGGACGATGCGTTTGTCTTCTCGCGGGAGCCGGACGGGTCGACCTATCTGCGGCCCGACTCGGTGACTCAACGCTTTAGCCGAATGGTTGCCCGTCTTGGCATAGACACCTCAATCCACAAGTTGCGGTCCTACAACGCGACCGAGTTGATCTCGGCCGGCTTCGACCTCCGGATCGTTGCTGGCCGCCTGGGACACGGGTCGGGCGGCGTCACAACGATGCGTCACTATGTTCCGTGGGTGTCGGAAGCAGACCAGCGGGCGGCCGGGCCAATGGCTGTACGGGCGCCGATGCGCCCGCTGGTTGGTGTGTTGCCACCGATGGTGCATTTCGAGGCAAGACACCCTTTCGAGCACATCGCCGTTCAGCTACGCGAGGAGATCTACCGCGGTAAGTGGCCGATCGGTACTGCCATCCCACCAGTAAAGAACCTCGCGGAAGATCGAGATGTAGCACGGTCGACGATCCATCGTGCTCTGCATCTCCTTCAGGACTGGGGTTTGGTTCGAGTCGTGCCGGATCGACCGACTCTGGTCCTGCCAACGGCGCCGATAGCGACTCCACCAATGACGGACCCTGTACGGCCTCCTGCGGAAGTCCAGTCGGTAGAACCAGCAGATCGCGGGCAGGCGCTTGAGTTGGAGCTGCTGAGGCTCGGTACACATGTGGCGACGTTCAGGGCGAAGGTCGCAGTTCAGGACGACGATTCCTTGCATCGTCTCCTAGTCGGCGCGATCAAACGGCACAGTGGACTCGTTGCAGAAATCGAGGAATACGAACTCATCGTCCGCGCACCAGGTGTGGCCGACATCCTGGCTACCTATGTCGCGCTAGCTCCCTGACGATTGGCGCGGACCTGAGGGCGACGTGGGCCGGACGCTCCCGCCCAAACGAAGGATGCGTTGACCGTCGAGTGCGAGAGCCGCACCTGTCGTGCCAGCGGTCACCGTCGCGGCGATGATCTCGCGGACCAGCTCGGGTGCGTCTTGATGAACTCGGTGTCCTGCTGTGTGCGCGACTACCAACTTTCCGTGCCAGCGCTGTGCGTAGTTCAGCTGTGCCATTTGCCAGTGCTGATCAATCTCTGGGAGGGACAGCGGTCTGTAGAGGTCAGGTTGCTTGGCCTCGAACCATCGCCAGATCGCACTACTGACGACGGCCGTAGGAGGGCGAACTTCCGGTACCGACATGGCGTACTCGTCTGCACTGGCTG
>NZ_DASRXP010000582.1:0-4272 GCF_035687465.1 Kribbella sp. | reverse complement strand
GGACGACGGTCGCCAGGCCTTCCGACGCACCGTAGACCGCCGCCGCGAGGCCGGCCGGGCCGGCGCCGACCACTGTCAGGTCGCAGACCGACCGGGCCGGCGGCATCCGGCGCAGACCAACGACAGCCGCCACATGTTCGTTGTCGGGATTGCGCAGCACCTCGCCACGCCAGATCACGACGGGTGTTTCGTCCCGATCGACGCCGAGCTCGCGCAACAGACGGTCGGCCTCCGCGTCGGTCTCCAGGTCGACCCAGTGGTGCGGCAACCGGTTGCGCGCGGCGAACTCGCGGAGGCGGCGGGTGTCGGCGGAGAACCTTGAACCGATGATCGCGAACCCCGCGCCGAGAGAGAGCTGTAGCGAACGGCGGACCAGGAAGGCCTGCAGGATCAGGTCGGCCAGGCGCGGATCCCGCACCACCAGGCCACGCAGCGCATCGAGCGGTACGGCGAGAACCTCGCCCGGCTCCTGGACGACCGCGCTGAGAAACAACGGCTGCCCCGTCAGCAGGCCGATCTCGCCGAGAAAGCGGTGCGGACCGTGGACGGCGATCAGCCGGTCCTGCCGGCCGTAGTCCTGGATCACGGCGACACTGCCACTGAGAACGACGATGAAGTGGTCCGCGTAGTCCCCCTCCCGCTGCACCACCTCGCCGGCTTCGACCGCGCGGGGCTCACCCAGCCCCGTCAGCTCGGTCAGCTGGTAATCCTCCAGCCGGGGATAGGCGCCGTACAGGTCCGGAGTCTCGGTCATACGAATGTCTCGTCCACATAGCACCAGCGCCAGTTCTCGCCCGACTCGAGCGACTGGACGATGGGGTGCCCCTGGTAGGCGGCGTGGGCGCGGGCGTGCCGCATCGGCGAGGAGTCACAGCAGCCGACGTGGCCGCAGGTCAGGCAGAGCCGGAGGTGGACCCAGGGCGTGTTGAGTCGCAGACACTCCTCGCAACCAGCGGGTGTGCGCGGCCGCACCGGACGCACCATCGTCAGGTGCGGGTCGAGCACCCCCGTCACGAAGCCGCCTCCTTGTGGATCGCGTCCTCGAGCCACGGCCGCAGAGCCGTCGCCGATGCGGCACCGATCTGCTCGGCGACGACCTGTCCCTGGCGCAGCACCAGCAGGGTCGGGATGGACCGCACGTTGAAACGGCGGGACAGCTCCGCCGCCTCGTCGGCGTTGACCTTGACCAGCTTGACCTCCCCCGCCTTCTCGACGGCGAGCTGTTCCAGCACCGGGCTGACCCGCCGGCACGGCCCGCACCAGGGGGCCCACAGGTCGACCAGTACTGGGAGGGTGGCCTGCTCCACGACCTCGGCGAAGTCGCGGTCACCGGCATCGACGATCCACGGCAAGGGCTTCTTGCAGTTGCCGCACCTGGGGATGCCCTCAGCCGCGGCGGGGATCCGGTTGCGGTGCCGGCACTGCGGGCAGGTGACGATCTTCATGCTGCCGCCTCCACGGGGTTCTGGTGCGTGACGACGATCTCGCCGCCGCGCACAGCCACCCGGATCACCGCGCCGTCCAGCACGTCGCCACCGAGCAGGGCACGCCCGATCCGGGTCTCCACCTCACGGGCGATGAACCGCCGCAGCGGACGGGCGCCGTACACCGGGTCGAAGCCCTGCGCGGCGATGTGCCGGGCCGCCTCGGGCTCGACCTCCAGCGTGAGCCGGCGATCGGCCAGCCGGGTCCGCAGGTCGTTGAACATCAGGTCGACGATGCGCTCGATCTCGGCCTGGGTCAGCGGCTTGAAGAGCACGATCTCGTCCACCCGGTTGAGGAACTCCGGCCGGAAGTGCCTTCGCAACTCGTCCATCACGGCCTCGCGGGCGTCCTCCTTGACCTGCCCGTCGGCCGTCACCCCGTCCATCAGGTACGCCGATCCGATGTTCGACGTCATGATGATGACGGTGTTGCGCAGGTCGACCGTCCGGCCCTGCGCGTCGGTCAGCCGGCCGTCGTCGAGGATCTGCAGCAACGTGTTGAAGACGTCCGGGTGAGCCTTCTCGATCTCGTCGAAGAGCACCACCGAGTAGGGCTTGCGGCGGACCGCCTCGGTCAGCTGGCCGCCCTCCTCATAGCCGACATACCCGGGCGGCGCACCAACGAGCCTGCTCACCGTGTGCCGCTCCTGGTACTCGCTCATGTCGATCCGGACGATGTTCTCCTCGCTGTCGAACAGCGCGGCCGCGAGCGTCTTGGCCAGCTCGGTCTTACCGACACCGGTCGGGCCGAGGAAGATGAACGACCCGATCGGGCGGCGCGGATCCTTGATGCCGGACCGGGCCCGCACGATCGCGTCGGCGACCAGCTGAACCGCCTCGTCCTGGCCGACCAGCCGCTCGTGCAGCACCTCGTCCAGCCGCAGCAGCTTCTCGCGTTCGCCCTCCTGCAGGCGGCTGATCGGGATGCCGGTCCAGCGCGACACGATCGAGGCGATCTCCTCCTCCGTCACCACTTCGCGGAGCAGCCGCTTGCCACCCTGCTTGCCGGCCAGGCGTTCCTCTCCGGCCTGCAGCTGACGTTCCAGCTCGGGCAGCCGTCCGTGCCGGAGCTCCGCCGCGCGGTTGAGGTCGTAGTCGCGCTCGGCCTGTTCGGCCTCCTGGCGCACCTGCTCCATCTCCTGGCGCAGCGTCTGCACCTTCCGCAGCGCGTTGCGCTCGGCCTCCCACTGCGCCCGCATCGCGTCCGCCTCACTCCGCAGATCCGCCAGCTCCTTGCGCAGCTCCTCCAGCCTGGACTTGCTCGCCGCATCCTCCTCCTTGGCCAGCGCGGCTTCCTCGATCTCCAGCCGGCGGACCCGCCGGGTCAGCTCGTCCAGCTCGGCCGGCATCGAGTCGATCTCTGTCCTGAGCATCGCGCAGGCCTCGTCGACCAGGTCGATCGCCTTGTCCGGCAGGAACCGATCGGAGATGTAGCGGTGGCTCAGCACCACCGCCGCGACCATCGCGCCGTCCTGGATCTTCACCCCGTGGAAGATCTCCAGCCGTTCGCGCAGCCCGCGCAGGATCGAAATCGCGTCCTCGACGGTCGGCTCGTCCACGATCACCGGCTGGAACCGGCGTTCGAGCGCTGCATCCTTCTCGATGTGCATCCGGTACTCGTCCAGCGTGGTGGCGCCGATCATGTGCAGCTCACCGCGGGCCAGCATCGGCTTCAGCATGTTGCCGGCGTCCATCGCACCCTCGGTCGCACCGGCACCGACGACCGTGTGCAGCTCGTCGATGAACAGCAGGATCTGCCCCTCGGCCGCCTTCACCTCGTTCAGCACGGCCTTGAAGCGTTCCTCGAACTCGCCGCGGTACTTGGCTCCGGCGATCAGGGACGCCAGGTCCAGCGCGAACACGGTCCGGTCCCGCAGGCCCTCCGGTACGTCGCCGTTGGCGATCCGTTGCGCGAGCCCCTCGACGATGGCCGTCTTGCCGACGCCCGGATCGCCGATCAGCACCGGGTTGTTCTTCGTCTTCCGGGACAGGATCTGTACGACGCGGCGGATCTCGTTGTCCCGGCCGATCACCGGGTCGAGCCGGCCTTCGGTCGCATCCTTGACCAGATCCCGGCCGTACTTCTTCAATGCCTCATACGCCCCTTCGGGCGTCGCCGAGGTGACTCGCTGGTTCCCCCGTACGGCGGTGAGTGCCGTCAGGAATCCGTCGCGGGTGAGGCCCTGCTCGGCGAGCAGCCGTCCGGAGGTGCTCTGCCGGCCCTCGTCCAGCAACGCCGCCACCAGATGCTCGATCGACACATATTCGTCCTTGAGCCGCTTGGCCTCGCGGTCCGCCGCATCGAGGAGCCTCGACAACCGTTGGGTGATCATCACCTGCCCGGGTTCGGCTCCCGGGCCACTGACTCGTGGCCGCCGGGACAACTCGTGTTCCAGCCGCTCGCGCAGTTCCTCCGGGTCCGCGCCGGCCTGGGCGAGCAACCTGGGGGTAAGCCCGTCCGGTTGCTCCAGCAGCGCCAGCAGCAGGTGTTCGCCATCGACCTGACTGTGACCGAACCGCAGTGCCTTGGTCTGAGCGTCGTGCAGAGCCTCCTGGGACTTCTGCGTCAGCCGGTTCATGTCCATGTCCTGGCTCCTCTCCTGGCGGCGCGCCTGCGCTCCGCCTCGAGTACGGCGATCCGGTCGAGCAGGTCGAGCACCAGACCGAGTGAGGCGTAGTTGAGGGCGAAGCCGGCCCGGAGACGCCGGATCCGCGCCACCCTCGCCAACTGCCCTGGGCCGAACCACAGGGCACCGCCACTGTCGGTCGTCGCATCCAGCAACCCCAG
>NZ_DASRXP010000581.1:0-17307 GCF_035687465.1 Kribbella sp. | reverse complement strand
GGTGAAGGAGCGCGCCTCGTACCCGAGGTTCGCGATCGCCATCGCCAGCAGCGCGGCGGAGATCCGCTCACCCGAGGTGAGCAGCATGTCCAGCTCGCGCGGAGGCGGCAACGGGGAGACCTGCTTGGCCAGGTCCATCAGTTCGTCGGTGGTGTCCCCCATCGCGGAGATGACCACGACGACGTCGTTCCCGGCCTTCTTCGTCGCGACGATCCGTTGGGCCACACGCTTGATGCTCTCGGCGTCAGCGACCGAAGAACCGCCGTACTTGTGCACGACGCGTCCCACAGCTGTGTCTCCTCAAAGCTTGGTTCCCCAGCAGCAACACTGGTGGCGGTACGCCGTGCGGCGTTGCACCAGGCGTAATCGTTCCGGGTCATTCTAGCCGTGTAGCGCCGGTTGTCTGCGGCCCGACCATCACCTGGTCGGCTCTTCCGGCGGTGCGCTGCGGCGCCGCAAGGTTCCCCCGTCCCGCCCTGATCCGGCCGCAGACCTTCCGGCCACGCCACGCGGTGACGCAGACCACTTGCTTATATAAGTCTTCACTGAAATACTGTGTCGCATGCACGCTTTCGACATTCTCGGCGATCCGGTCCGGCGCCGGATCCTGGAGTTGCTCGCCGAGGGCGAGCTGCCGGCCGGCAGCATCGCGAGCACCATCGGCGCCGAGTTCGGAATCAGCCAGCCGGCCGTCTCCCAGCATCTGCGGGTGCTCCGCGACAACGGGTTCGCGACCGTCACCGTCGAAGGGACCCGCCGGCTGTACGCGGTCGACACCGGCCCGCTGCAGGAGATCGACGCCTGGCTGGACCGCTACCGCAAGTTCTGGACCAACCGCCTGGACGCCCTCGACACCGAACTACGCCGCGGCCGCCGCGCCGCCCGGAAGGAGAACGACGATGCCTGACCTGACCACCCTCTTCGGACCCACCGAGCGGACGATCACCCGCTCCGGCGAGCGTCGTACCGTGCAGGTCCGACGCCCGTACGACGCGACGCCAGGCGAACTGTGGTCCGCCTGGACCCGGCCCGACCGGGTCGTCCGCTGGCTCGGGGAGGTCTCTGGCGATCGTGTCGTCGGCGGCACCGTGCGCCTGATGATGAGCCCACCTGACGCCGACATCGCGGAACTGCAGATCGAGACCTGCGAGGAACCGCAGCGGCTGGTGGCAGCGTGGAGCTGGCCCGGCGAGCCCGACTCCCGGGTCGAGCTGCTGCTCGAGCCGGCGGGCGACTCCACGATGCTGACCCTGACGCACTCACTGGTCGCCGAGGCGACGGCGGTGGACTACGGCTTCGGCTGGGAGGACTTCCTCAACCGGCTGACCGAGTACCTCGCCGACCGGGACCCGGCGATCGTCTCGTGGACCGACGCGCAAGAACACCTGAAGCCGCTCTGGCAGGCCGCGGCCGGCTCCTGAGAGATTTTGTCGAGCGTGATGTCGATCGGAGTCCCGGCCGGTCGACGCGTCGGTGAAAGGCAAGCAGGCCACCACCGATGAGGAGCACCATCATGAGGAAGATCGTCGCTTCACTGTTCATCTCGCTCGACGGCGTCGTCGAGGCACCGGAGACCTGGCACTTCCCGTACTTCAACGACGAGATGGGTGCCGTGGTCGGGTCCCTGTCGATGGAGTCGGACACCATGCTGCTGGGGCGGAACACCTACCAGATGTTCGCCGGGTTCTGGCCGCACCAGGGCGACGACGTCGAGATGGCCGCGCAGATGAACGGCACGGACAAGCTGGTCGTCTCGAGCACGCTCGACAGCGTCGACGAGTGGCAGAACTCGACCCTGCTCCAAGGTGACCCGATCGAGGAGCTGACCGCCCTGAAGAAGGGGTCGGGCAAGAACCTGAACACCGTCGGCAGCGTCACCCTCGTCCGGTCGCTGCTGCGGACGAAGCTGCTGGACGAACTGCATCTGCTGGTCCACCCGATCGCGGTCGGGCACGGGGTTCGGCTGTTCGACGAGGGCGAGACCCAGCCGCTGGAACTCGTGTCCAACAGCACCTTCGCGACCGGCGTACTGCACTCCGTCTACCGGCCCGCCTGAAGGGCATGCACGGCTCAGGCGAGCGCGACCGCCTCGTCGGTGACGATGTCGTCGGCGGGGCGGTGCGGTGGCACGTGCAGCAGGGACAGTGCGGCGAGGAGTCCTAGCCCGGCTGCCATCAAGAAGACGTAGGGCACGCCGAACGCCTCCACGACCAGCCCGGCGACCGACGATCCCACGGCCCCGCCGACCATCGCGCCGCTGACCATCCAGCCGAAGACCTCGGTCCGGACCGAGTCCGGCGTCAGGGCGCCCAGCCGCTCGTACAGGGCACCGACTGTCGGCGCCAGCACGCAGCCGGCCAGCAACAGGGCGACCGCCAGGGAGACCGTTGACCAGGTGGCGAAGACGCAGGTCAACATGCCGACTGCGACGAGCATGGTCCGCCGCCAGACGTAGGAGTTCCGCCGGCCTGGCAGGGCACCCACGATCAGCCCGCCGGCCAGGCTGCCGATCGCCCAGACCGACTCCAGGACGCCTGCGATCAGGCGATTCCCCTGCTCGTCGGCGAACGCCACGACGCCGAGCGAGACCGACGCGAAAGACGTGACGCACAAGCCGAAAGCGAGAATCAGCGGCAGTCGGTGCCGGTGCCAGAGCAACTGTGGCGCGGTCAGTCGCACCGCGTTCTCGTCATGCTTCATCACCGGCTGCTGTTGCAGCCCGAACCACCAGATCGACACCGCCCCAACAGCAGCAGCCGCCAGTACTCCGGCGCGCGGGCTGGCGAAGCTGACCATCACCGCGCCCAGCATCGGACCGATCGCGAACAGCACCTCCTGCGCTGTCGCATCGAGCGCGTAGACGGCCCGGAGCCGCGACCCCTGGACCAGCCTCGGCCAGGCCGCCCTCATGGTCGAGGTGACCGGTGAGACCAGGGCGCCGGCGATCGCGGACGCGACCGGCATCGCCCGGTACATCTCGACCGGGAGCAGGGCGAGCACGGTCATCGCCACACTCCAGCCCATCCCGGTCCAGATCACGACCCATTTGCCACCCCACCGGTCCGCCAGGCGGGACCAGATCGGCCCGCCGATCGCCGTACCGACCGAATAGGCGCCCGCGACGACGCCGGCCCAGCCGAAGTTGCCCGCGGCATCCTTGGCCAGGAACGACACGGGCACCATCGTCGCAATCACCGGCAGGCGGGCGATCACCGCCGACGCCAGCAGCGATGCCACTCCTTTGGTCCGCCAGAGCGCACGGTATGCCGACAGGTCCATACCGAGCATTCTGTCCTGTCGCGCCGACAACGCGCCTCGGGATTTCTCCCTATCCACAGGGCGGTTCATCTCTAGGCACGCGCCTGCGGATTATGCGAACATATGTTCGTGTCGGGCGATGGGGCGAATATCCTGCATGCCGACCTGGATGCGTTCTACGCGTCGGTCGAGCAGCGGGACGATCCACGCCTGCGCGGCCGGCCGGTGATCGTCGGGGGCGGGGTGGTGCTTGCCTGTAGCTACGAGGCGAAGGCGTACGGCGTGCGCACGGCGATGAACGGCGGCCAGGCGCTCCGCCGGTGCCCGCAGGCGATCATCGTGCCGCCCCGGATGTCGGCGTACTCCGAGGCCAGCAAGGCCGTCTTCGAGGTGTTCGGCGACACCACTCCGCTGGTGGAGGGGCTGTCGATCGACGAGGCCTTCCTCGACGTCGGCGGCCTGCGCAAGATCGCCGGTACGCCGGTCGACATCGCCCGGCGTCTTCGGATCGAAGTACTGGCGAAGGTGGGACTGCCGATCACGGTCGGCGTGGCCCGGACGAAGTTCCTGGCGAAGGTGGCGAGTGGGGTCGCCAAGCCGGACGGACTGCTACTGGTGCCGCCTGATCGGGAGCTGGAGTTCCTTCATCCGTTGGCGGTCGAGCGACTCTGGGGTGTCGGCGAGGTGACCGCGGAGAAGTTGCGCAACCGCGGACTGACGACCGTCGGGGATGTCGCGATCCTGCCGGAGGCGGCGCTGATCGCGATGCTCGGCCGGGCGTCGGGACGACATCTGCATGCGCTCGCGCACAACCGGGATCCCCGGCCGATCGAGGTCGGGCGACGGCGTCGATCGATCGGTTCACAACGCGCTCTCGGTCGGCGAGCTCCCAAGTCTGCCGAGGCCCTGGACGCAGCACTGGCAGGACTGGTGGACCGGGTGACGCGGCGGATGCGGTCGGCGGGGCGGGCAGGGCGGACCGTCACGTTGCGGCTGCGGTTCGACGACTTCAGCCGGGCGACCCGGTCCCATACGTTGCCTCAGGCAACTGGTCAGACGCGGGCGATCCTAGTGACCGCGCGGTCGTTGCTGTCGGCCGCGGGACCGATGATCGAGAAGCAGGGCATCACCATGGTCGGGATCTCGGTGGGCAACCTGGAGAACGAGTCGACTGTGCAACTGGCCTTGCCGTTCGACAAGGCCAGCAACGACGAGCTCGACGCCGCCCTGGACCACGTGCGCGACCGCTTCGGCACCAACGCCGTCACCCGAGGCAATCTTCTTGGACGCGACCAGGGTCTGACCGTTCCGATGCTCCCGGACTAGCGCTTGGGGAGGCTGGCGGCGATACCGTTCAGGACGCGGTCCAGGCCGTACTCGAACCGTTCCTCCGGCGGCAGGTGCGACAGCTTGGACTCCAGCACGGTCCGGTTGAACAGCGGATGATTACCGGTCTCGATGACCTGCTGGACGTAGGGGCCGAGGTACTCGGACCTCCATTGTTCGGCGTCCAGCCCGGTCCGGCGGGCGGACTCGAGCCAGCCGATCTCGGTCCGGATCGCGCCGTACACGTAGTCGTTCAGCATGCCCGTTAAGCTGATCAGCTCATCGATCTCCAGACCGAGCCCGTCCAGCGCACCCAGGCTGAACTCGTACACCCGCAGCAACTCGGGGCCTAGCGTAGGTCGGGTCGTGATCAGGGCGACCAGCCACGGATGCTTCAAGCCGACCACGCGGAACTGACGGGCAACCAGCGCGAGGTCGGCCCGCCAATCGCCGGCCGGTTTCGCGGGAAGAACCACCTCGGCCAGCGCGGCGTCGACCATCAGATCGAACAGATCGTCGCGCTTCGGCACGTACCGGTACAGCGACATCGCACCCGTACCCAGCTCCGCCGCGATCCGCCGCATCGTCAGCGCTTCCAGCCCGTCGGAATCGGCGAGTTCGACCGCGGTCGCCGTCACCTGCGCCCGGCTGTAGCCGGGCCGGCGTCCAGGTCCGGACCGATCCGCTCGCTCCGGGCGCAGCCAGATGCTGATCCGCTCGTCGTCCGCCACCACACTCCCCTTCGGCCGTTCTTGCGTACACCGTACCTGAATGAGTACGCTCTATTTCGAGTACGCCGTACCTGAAATGGCCGCGGCTCATCGAACCCAGGGGTTGGAGTGGCAATGACGACCAGCAAGACCGCACTCGTGACGGGTGGCAGCAGGGGGATCGGCCGGGCGATCGCACTGCGACTCGGCCGCGACGGCGCGCGCGTCGCCGTGCACTACGGCAGCAATGCCGACGCCGCGAAGGAGACGGTGGCCGCGATCGAGGCGGCCGGCGGGGAGGCGTTCAGCCTGCAGGCCGAGCTCGGGGTCGAGGGGGACGCCGAAGCACTTTGGGCGGCCTTCGATGCGCAGGCGGACGGCCTGGACATCCTGGTCAACAACGCCGGCACCACCGGGAACCAGGCGGTCCTCGCGAAGGCGACCCGGGAGAACTTCGATCGCGTCTTCGCGCTTAACGCCAAGGCCCTGCACTTCGTCACCCAACTCGGCCTGGCCCGGCTCCGCGACGGCGGCCGGATCATCAACCTGTCGAGCATGCTGAGCCGCGGCCAGGCGATGCCGAACACCAGCATTTACGCGATGTCGAAGGGGGCCGTGGACTCCCTCGCCATCGTCCTGGCCAAGGAACTCGCGCCGCGGGGCATCACCGTCAACACAGTCTCACCGGGCGTCATCGACACCGAGATCCACGAGGGCCGCCTGGTCGGAGCAGCGCTCAACTGGGTCGCCTCGCTGTCGTCGATGGGCCGCATCGGCACCCCCGAGGACGTCGCCGACGCGGTCGCCTTCCTCGCCTCCGAAGACAGCCGCTGGATCACCGGCCACTGGCTCGACACCTCAGGCGGAAGCCTGCTGTAGGGCGGATGGGCTGACGCCGACCAGCTTGATCAGGAAGCGGTCGACCTGTTCCTCCAGGGGCGGCCAGGGGAGGTCTGGCTCGTTGACTCGCATCGACACTGCCCCGTGAACTGCGGCCCGGAGATCGAGCGAGGTCTCGGCCGCATCCCCCGCCGGGACGAGTCCGTCGTCCATGCAGAGTCGGACAGCCGCAGTGGTCTGCTGACCGAGGACCATCTTGAACGACATGTCGACCCGCTGATTGAGCGTGCTCTCGTGCAGCACCTTGTACAGGCCCGGGTGCCGATAAGCCCAGTCGCCGAGGACGAGCGTCCGCGCACGCAACTTGGCCACCGGGTCGGCCACTTCCTCCGCGGCGCGCTGGACCGAGTCCATCAGGTCGCTGTGAGCGCGCTGCAACGAGGCGAGGACGAGGGCGTCCCGATCGGCGAAGTGGATGTAGATCGACGTCGTTGCGATCCCGATCTCGCGCGCCACCGCACGCAGCGACAGCGCCTGGTCGTCAGCCAACTCCTCGAGCATCCGGATGGCGGCCGCGACCACCTCCTCGCGCAACTTCTCTCCCTGGCCGCGGGGATTGCGGCCACGCGGCTGGGCGGTGGTCGTGTTCACAGACCCGATTGTAGTCGAACGGGCGTGAGGCTACAGTCGTAGCACTACAGTCGTTAACTTAGGAGTTCATGATGTCTTCCGCCGCAGTACTGGCAACGAACAAGCAGACCGTCCTGGACTTCTACGAGGTCGGACTGAACCAACGCGACTTCGAAGCCGCTCGCAAGTTGATCGGCCCCACCTACACGCAACACAACCCGCGGATCGCCGACGGGATCGAGGGGTTCCGCAGCTTTCTCGACGAACTGCGGGAGTCCTTCCCCAACCTGCGAGCAGAGGTGAAACGGATCGTCGCGCAGGACGACTACGTGGTCGCGCACGTCCACGGAATCCGCATCCCGGGCCAACCCGGTACGGCGATCGTCGACTTCTTCAGACTTCAGAACGGCAAGATCGTCGAGCACTGGGATGTGATGCAACCGATCCCCGACGAGTCCGCCAACCGGAACGGGATGTTCTGAGAAGCCCCATTAGTCAAGGGTTCTCAGCTTGCTGGGTCAGTCGCGGGGGTAGCCGATCTCGGCTATGTCGTCTTTGAGGGCGGCTGGGTTGAGCTCAGGGTTGAGGACGCGGATGACTTCCTCGGTCAGCGGGAGCTGCGCGTAGACGTGATGGACAGCGTCGAGATCGAGTTGGACCTCGAAGTACGCCTCGGCGAAGCTCGCGTAGGCCGCGGGACTGCCGTCGGCCAGTAGCTCGAACAGCCAGTCGGCGCCGTCCTTCTCGGCGTGCTCGACGGGACCGCATTGCCACGACGAGTCGGCGTACTGGCGCCAGAAGCAGACCGTCACCTCTCGGTCGCCGTCCGGCCCGAGGAAGGCGGGCTCGTCGAGGGCTGGGGCCAGGACGTCGGGCACGCCGATGAACAGACCGGGCCAGGTCCCTTGTGCACCCGGGTTCCAGGGCGACATCGGCGACTCGTGATCGAAGCCCTGGGCGATCGCGCCGTCGGGTGAGAACACGATCGAGTACCCGTCACCGGTCCCGCTCTTCATCAGGGCCGTCTCGTCCGTGGGCGACCACCGCGAGTCGAAACTGAAGTACCGGTACTGCGGGTCCGGGCTCACCACGGCGTCCAGCATCGCCAGGGCGCGACTGGTCCTCCGCACCTTGTCGATCTCCGGCAGCCGCTGAATCACCTCGTAAACAGACACCGCTCTATTCAAGCGGAATCCGGCCCGCCGTGGCGCCGAGTATCCACAGGGGTCAGCGGCGCTGGACGACTTCCTCGGCGACCTCGACCAGTTCGCGGTCGGATGCCTCGGTCTCGGGATCGTGGGCCGGCTCGAGCCGGTCGTGTGCGATCAGCGACTGGATGGCCCGCAATACTGCGCTCGCCGCCGCGCCCCAGGTGGACACGTAGGAGAACTGCCACCACCACAACGCCTCGACGACCCGGCCCTCCTCGTAGTGGGCAAGGCCGTGCACGAGGTCCGTCGCGATCGCCGTCAGGTCGTCGGAGAGCCGGTTGACGGTGATCTCCGGCGGCGCGGCGTACGGGTCGAAGACCTCGGCGTACTCGTCCAGTCCCTCGAACAGCACCGCCAGCCGGTCCCGCATCGCGTCGAGGTCCGGGTCCGGGCCCGCGTCGCTCTCGAACCGCTCCTCTGGCACGAAGTCCTCGAACGCGCCGAGCCGGCCGCCGGCGAGCAGCAACTGGCTCACCTCGAGCAGCAGGTACGGCAGCGAGGCGAGCCCCTCGTCCACGCCGTCCTCGTCGGGTTGCGCGGCGATGTCCCGCACGGAGATCAGGAAGCTCTGCACCTGATCGGCGATCTGTTCAGCGAAGTCGGTGAGGTCCTCCGCATCCGTCGCCAACGCGCGCTCCGCGATATCCACTGGACTATCGGTTGATTCAGTCATCGATCGATCGTCGCCCTTCAAACGCCCGTCCGAGTGTGACCTCGTCGGCGTACTCGAGATCACCGCCTACTGGAAGTCCACTAGCCAAACGAGTGACGCGCAACCCCATGGGCCGGAGCAACCGGCTCAGGTACGTCGCTGTCGCCTCACCCTCGAGGTTCGGATCGGTGGCCAGGATGATCTCCGTCACGTCACCACTGGCCAGCCGCTGCATCAGTTCGCGGATCCGCAGCTCGTCCGGCCCGATCCCCTCGATCGGCGAGATCGCCCCGCCGAGCACGTGGTAGCGGCCGCGGAACTCGCGGGTCCGCTCGATCGCGACCACGTCCTTGGCCTCCTCGACCACGCAGATCAGGGCCAGGTCGCGGCGCGGATCGCGACAGATCCGGCATAGCGTCTCCTCCGACACGTTGCCGCAGATCTCGCAGAACTTGACCTTCTCCTTCACCTGCACCAGCACGTGGGCCAGCCGGCGGACATCGGTCTCGTCGGCGGACAGCAGGTGGAAAGCGATCCGTTGCGCGGACTTCGGACCGACGCCGGGGAGCCGGCCTAGCTCGTCGATGAGGTCCTGGACGGCCCCTTCGTACACGTCAGCCCGGGTTCTGACCGGGCAAACCGGTCGTGCCACCAGGTTGCGTGAACCCGATCCGCGGGCCGTTGCCGTCCGAACTCGAGCCGCCTTCGGGCTCGCTGTCGCTGCCATTGCCGATGCCGAGTCCTGGCAGCGCGCCGCCGAGTCCGCCGGCCAGCGGGCCCATCGCGCGGGCCGCGACCTCCTTGGCGTTCTCCGAGGCGTCCCGGACCGCGGCCACGATCAGATCGGCCAGCGTCTCGGTGTCGTCGGGGTCGACCGCCTGCGGGTTGATGGTCAGGCTGAGCAGCTCACCGGTACCGGAGACCAGCGCGGTCACCAGACCACCGCCGGCGCTGCCCTCGACCTCCTGGTTCTCCAGGTTGGCCTGCGCTTCCATCAGTTGGTTCTGCATCGCCTGCGCCTGCGCGAGCAGGTCGGACATGTCGAAACCGCCCCCAGCACCCTGCGCACCGCCACCGTCGAACACCGCGATCTCCCGTCCCGACTGCCTTCGCTTGCCCCGAGCCTAGCCGGTTTGCCGGGCAACCCCAGGGGCAGGGACCGCCCGGGTGGAAACCGATGAGTCTCCCAAGCCTTCTCCACAGGTTGTGGACAGGTTTATCCACAACCTGTGGACATTCCCTGTCCGCCGAGGCGTCATCCCGGCTTGTCCAGAACCACAGCCAGCCCCTCCACGCTTGTGGACGAACCCCAACCAGCAGCTGGGGTCGGGGGTTAGTTCGGCTCTTCGGTGATGATCTGGGCGCCGAGGGTGTCGCGGAGGAGGTCGGTGTGACTGCGGGAGTCCTCTTCCAGGACGACGTCGTCCTCGCCGATGGCCTCGGCTTCTTGCTCGGGGGTGAGCGGGGCCTCGTTCACTGGAGCCGCGGCTGCTCGGCTGGCTTGTTCAGCGGCTACGGCGGCCTCGGCAGCTCGTCGTTTGCTGGCGACCTGTTCCTGCCGTTCCGCTGTCTGGGTGTCCGGCGTGGCGGTTGGCGCGGGAGGGCCGCCAGCCTGCTGGCCTGCCTGCAGCGGGGGTCCTTGGTCGACGACAATCGCCCCACCCACCGACGATTCAGAGCGAGCCGGAGCCTCCTGTACGGCGACCGCACCACCGCCCGGGTGGTTCGCGGTGCTGATCGGGTGGTTCGCAGTGGCACCTGGGGTGGTCGCAGTGCCGGCCGCGTTGCTGCTGTGCGAATTGGGGCCAGGTGCGCCGGGTGGGGTGGAGCCGGCAGGGCCGCCGTCGCCGTTGTGGGCGGGAGGCGGGGAGGAGCCAGCGGGCGCTGAGGTGCCGGGCTGGGTCGATGCGTTGGCCTGGGAGTTCGGTGCGTTGACCGGGTTGTTCTGAGTGCTCTGCTGGGTAGCACCTGCGGACGGCATGGTCGCCGGGGCGGACTGGTCCCAGGAGGAGCTCGACGGAGTGCTCGGTGCCGGCGGGGCTGCGGCACTGGGGTCCGTGGAGGGATCGACGACTGCTTCGACCCGACGGTCGAGGCCGATCGTGTCGACCATGGCCTGGCGCAGGATCTCGTCGCTGCCGGAGCGGGCGAAGCTTTCGCGGGCGCCGGCGTTCACCAGACCCAGCGTCAGGATCTGCTCGTCGATCGCGATCACCTGGGCGTTCTGGCTGAGCATGATCCACGCGAACCGCCGCTTGGCCTTCACCGCTTCGAGAATCTCCGGCCACAACCGCCGCACATCCCCCAACCCCACCGCCCCCGAAGACGCCGGAACCCCAGCTGGCGCACTAGCCGGCACCGTCGCAGGAGCGGCAGGCGCAACAGAAGCCGCAGGAGCAGACGAGGCGGGTTGCGGAGATGCCGATTCGTCCGGCCATGCACCGGTCCGCCCGCCCTGCTCGGTGGGGGATGAGGCGCCAGCCGAATCGCGCCCGCCGCGAGCACTGCCCGGCGCCGCCGAGGCAGGTGCTGCCGCAGCGGACGAGGGCCCGGCTCCAACCGGGTCGGCTGTGGAAGCCGGGCCGGAGTCGCCCGGAGCGGGCGTGGGCGCCGGAGCGGAGGCGCCTGGAGCGGACGAGGTTGGGGCCGCCGAGTTGGCCGGGGGTACGGAGGGTCGAGGAGCCGGGGCCGCCTGGGTCGGCGGGGCCACGGCTGCCGGCGGGCTCGCAGTACTGGCTGCCGACGAACTGGTCGTGCCGACGGCTGGGGCGCCGATGGTTAGGCGGCGTTCCATTCGGTCTAGGCGGGCTTGGATGCCGTTGGTGGAGTCGTCCGCGCCTGGGAGGAGGACTTTTGCGCAGATCAGTTCGAGTTGGAGTCGTGGGGCCGTGGCTCCGCGCATCTCCAGCAAGCCGGCCGCGACGATGTCTGCCGCACGAGTCAGCTCAGCCGCGCCAATCCCGGCTGCCTGGGTCTGGAGGCGCTCGCCCTGGTCCTCGGCGGCCTCGATCAGCCCGGACGCCACGGCATTCGGCACCGCCGACAGGATCACCAGGTCGCGGAGCCGCCGAAGCAGGTCCTCCGCGAACCGCTTCGGGTCCTGACCCGTCTCGATGACCTTCTCGATCGTCTCGAACACGGCCCGGCTGTCGTGCGCCGCGAACCCGTCCACACACGCGTCCAGCAGCGAGTCTGGTGTGAAGCCGAGCAGCGAAACCGTCAGCTCGTACGTGACGCCGTCCGGCCCTGCCCCACCGATCAGCTGGTCGAGCACGCTCAGCGAATCACGCACAGAACCCGCGCCAGCACGGACGACCAGCGGCAGTGCGGCCGGCGCGATGGTGACGCCCTCGGCCTGGCAGAGCATCGCCATGTAGTCGCCAAGCACCTTGGGCGGAACCAGCCGGAACGGGTAGTGATGCGTCCGGGACCGGATCGTCCCGATCACCTTGTCGGGCTCGGTGGTCGCGAAGATGAACTTGAGGTGCTCGGGAGGCTCCTCGACGACCTTCAGCAAGGCGTTGAAGCCCGCCGGGCTGACCATGTGCGCCTCGTCGATGATGTAGATCTTGTAGCGGCTCTGCACCGGCGAGAAGAAGGCGCGTTCGCGCAGGTCGCGCGCATCGTCGACACCACCGTGCGAGGCCGCGTCGATCTCGATCACGTCGATGCTGCCGGGGCCGCCGCGGGCCAGGTCCGTGCAGGACTGGCAGACGCCGCAGGGCTCGGCGATCGGGCCCTTCTCGCAGTTGATCGCGCGGGCCAGGATCCGGGCGCTGGTGGTCTTGCCGCAACCGCGCGGCCCGGAGAACAGATAGGCGTGGTTCACCCGGTTGTTGCTCAGCGCGTTCCGCAGCGGGGCGGTGACATGGTCCTGCCCGATCACCTCGGAGAACGTCTCCGGGCGATACCGTCGGTACAACGCAAGGGGGGCTTCCACGACGGCAACCCTAGCGCCGAGCGCCGACAAATCCTGCCCAGCCCACAACTACGCTCACGCGCGGGCCTGGGATCAGGTGAGGCCCTGGGCTTCCTCGAGCAGGCCGACCAGGTAGTTGCCGTAGCCGGACTTGGCCAGGGAATCCGCCCGCTTCTGCAGACCGGCGTCGTCGATGAAGCCGCGACGCCAGGCGATCTCCTCCGGACAGCCGATCTTCTGGCCCTGCCTCATCTCCACCGCCCGCACGAACTCCCCCGCCGCCATCAGCGAATCGAACGTGCCGGTGTCCAGCCACGCCGTACCGCGCGGCAGCACCTCGACCTGGAGCCGCTTGGCGTTCAGATAGACCTCGTTCACCGAGGAGATCTCCAGCTCGCCACGGGCGGACGGTTTGATCTCCTTGGCGATCTCGATCACATCGCTGGAGTAGAAGTACAGCCCCGGCACCGCGTAGTTGCTCTTCGGCTCCTTCGGCTTCTCCTCGATGCTCAGCGCACGCCCGTCGGTGTCGAACTCGACCACCCCGTACGCCGTGGGGTCGGCGACCCGGTAGGCGAACACGACCCCGCCGTCGACCTCGTTGAAGGTCTGCAGGTGCACCCCGAGGCCCGGCCCGTAGAAGATGTTGTCGCCCAGCGCCAGCGCGACCGGTTCCGACCCGATGAACGATTCCCCGATCAGGAACGCCTGGGCGAGTCCGTCGGGGCTCGGCTGGACGGCGTACGAGATCTCCATCCCGAACTGCGAACCGTCACCCAGCAGCCGCCGGAACTGCGCCGCGTCGTCCGGCGTGGTGATGACGAGCACCTCGCGGATGTTCGCCAGCATCAGCGTGGACAGCGGGTAGTAGATCATCGGCTTGTCGTACACCGGCAGCAGTTGCTTGCTGGCAGCCATGGTGAGTGGATGCAGTCGCGTGCCGGAACCGCCGGCCAGGATGATGCCTCGCATGCGACGGCACCCTACCGAGGATTCCGGTCCGTGCCACATCAGCCCAGGTGGCTGTGCCCTATCAGCTCAGGTGGCTGTGCCACATCAGCCCAAGTGATAGTCAGCGAACCGCGACCGCAGATCCTTCTTCGAGAACTTGCCCACGGACGTCTTCGGGACCTCGTCGATGAACTCCACCGCGTCCGGCAGCCACCACTTCGCGACCAGCGGCTCCAGGTACGCCAGGATCTCCTCAGCGGTGACAGTCGCCCCTTCCTGCAGTACTACGCACGCCAGCGGCCGCTCGTCCCACTTGGGATGCGGTACTCCGATCACGGCGGCCTCCTTGACCGCCGGATGCGCCATCAGCAGGTTCTCCAGTTCCACCGAACTGATCCACTCGCCACCGGACTTCACCAGGTCCTTCGTCCGGTCGACCAGCCGCACGGATCCGAACGCGTCGATCGCCGCCACGTCACCCGTCTTCATCCAGCCGTCCTCGGTGTTCAGCTCGACACCTTCGTCCGGGCGGTAGTACTCGGCCGCGATCCACGGACCACGCACCTGCAGCTCACCCGTGGCCTCGTCGTTCCACGGCAGCGGCTCGATCGAACCGGGCTCGACGATCCGCACTTCCACACCTGGCAAGGGCAGTCCCTGCCTGGCCCGGAGTTTGGCCTTCTCGTCTTCGGGCAGATCGGCGTACCGGGCAGGGACATGTGACGCCGTCGCGACAGGACTGGTCTCCGTCATCCCCCACGCCTGCAGGATCGGCTTGCGCAGTTTTGCCCGGAAAGCCTCGGAAAGAGCCAGCGGTACTGCGGAACCACCACACGGGATCCGCCGGAGCTTGGGCAGCTGCACACCGTCCAGCAACGGCAACAGGCCCTGCCAGATCGTCGGAACACCAGCTGCAAGGGTGACGTCTTGTTCCTGCAGGAGCTTGAGAATCCCCTGCGGAGACATGTCCGGCCCGGGGAATACCAGGCTCGCTCCAGCCATCGGAGCCGCGTGCGCGAGACCCCAGGCGTTCGCGTGGAACATCGGGACCACCGGCAGCACCGTGTCGGTCTCGTCCAGGCCGATCCCGGCGTTGGTGAGCACGCCGATCGAGTGCAACCAGGTGGACCTATGCGAATAGACGACGCCCTTGGGATTGCCCGTAGTACCGCTCGTGTAGCACATCGCGGCAGCCTGGTTCTCGTCCTCGACGTGGAACTCGACCGGCTCGGCCGCGGCCAGGAGCTCCTCGTAGTCGTGGAACCGCGGGTCATCCGGTACTTCGACCCCCGGGGCGCCGGCCGGCAGGTCGTCCATCACGACGACATGCCGGACCAGCGGAAGTCGCTCCAGCAACGGCAGGAACAGCCCGAGCAACGAGCGGTCGACGAAAACGACCTCGTCCTCGGCATGGTTCGCGATGTAGACGACCTGGTCCGGGAACAACCTGATGTTGAGCGTATGCAGGACCCGCCCGGTGCACGGCGCCGCGAAGTACAGCTCGAGATGCCGGCCGGAGTTCCAGGCGAAGGTGCCGACCCGCCCGTCCGCGGTGATGCCGAGGGTGTCGAGCACCCCACCGAGGCGTCTGGTCCGCGCCGCCCATTCGGCGTACGTCGTGGTGGTGGGCGCTGGTCCTCCGGTGTAGACCGTTTTATCCGGGTAGAACTCCTCGGCCCGGCGGAAGATCGTGTCCAGGGACAACTGGTAGTCCTGCATCAGACCCTTCATGAGCCCACAATGCCAGTACCGGTGTCAGGTTGGCCACGAAGCCTGGCGCGTCAGCCCTCGACCAGGTCGAACTCGTTGCCCTCCGGGTCGGCCAGGGTGATCCAGTGCGCGCCGCCCTGCCGTACTTCGTTGACCTGGCTGGCGCCGAGTCCGAGCAGCCGCTCGATCTCCGCGTCGAATTCCTTGCTCAGCAGGTCGAGATGCAGCCTGTTCTTCACCTGCTTGGCTTCCGGAACCTGATGAAAGGCCAGCCGGGGCGTGCCGTCGACGGCGGCCGACTCGACCGTCGCACCGTCGCTGACGGTCGATCCGAGCACCTCGGCCCAGAACGCCGCCAGCTTGCCGGCATCAGCAGTATCGATGCTCAGACCGATGACAGAACTCGTACTCATGTGGTTTCTCTCCATTTCAGATTGCGGTGCGGCCGCCGTCGACTGGGACGGTGGCGCCGGTGATGTAGCTCGCGGCGGGCGAGACGAGGAAGGCGACGACCTCGGCGATCTCGGCGGGCTCGGCGGCGCGATCCATCGCGGTGGTGCTGCCGAGGTAGTTGGTGCGATCGGGCTGCGAGGCCGCGGTGTAGACCGGGCCTGGGGCGACGAGATTGACCCGGACGTTCTGCGGGCTGAACTCGGCGGCCCAGGCTCGTGTCATCGACGACAGCGCCCCCTTGGTCCCGCCGTACGCGGCACCACCGGGCAAGCCGACCTCGCCGACCATGCTGCCGATGTTGACGATGCTCCCGGTACTGCGAGCCGCCATCCCCGGCGCGAACGCCCCGACCAGGAGGTACGGCGCTCGCACGTTCGCGGCGAACAGCGAGTCGAAGCGGTCAGCCGTGATCTCCGCGGTCGGACCGAAGAGCGCGAACCCGCCGTTGTTGACCAGCACGTCCACGTCACCGACCTCGGCCGCGAGCCGCTGCACGTCCTCGGCGTCGGTCAGGTCGGCCGCGGCGAAACGAGCGGTGCCACCCGCCCGCGTGATCGCCTCGACGATGTCGGCACCACGAGCGGCATCCCGGCCGTGGACGACCAGGTCGAATCCGGCCACGCCGAGCCTGAGCGCGATCGCCCGGCCGATTCCAGAGGTGGCGCCGGTGACGAGCGCGGTCTCTGCCATGCTTGCTCCTCTATTTGCCAGACAGATCGGTCTGTGTGTTTCTCGATGCTAGACAGACCGGTCTGCTAAAGTCAACACATGTCTGCCAAGTCACCATCAGAGGCCCCGACCGGGAAGGCGCCGTCCCCCAAGGAGCGCAGCGCCGCGGCGAAGGCCCGACTGCTCGCGGCGGCGAACGAGTTGTTCTACGCCGAGGGCATCCAGGCGGTCGGCATCGATCGGGTGATCGAGCACGCCGGGGTCGCCAAGGCCACGCTCTACAGCGCGTTCGGCAACAAGGAAGGCCTGATCCGGGCCTACCTGCAGGCTCGGCACGACGCGACCAGCGAGCGAATGACGGCGGAACTCGAGTCCCGCTACGCGACGGCCAAGGAAAGGCTGGTCGGCGTCTTCGAGGTCCAGGGGCTGTCGTTCACCGACCCCGGCTTCCGCGGTTGCGCGTTCATCAGCGCCAACGCGGACGGACCGAACATCCCCGCGGTCGAGGAGACCTCACAGCATTATCGCGAGTGGGTCCATGCCCTGTTCCTGGATCTCGCGATCGAGGCCGGCGCGAAGGATCCCAAGCTGCTCGCTCAGCAACTGGTCCTGCTGTACGACGGTTCGGGCATCAGCGCCTGGCTCGACAACGACTTGGCGGCCGACAACACCGCCCGCACTATTGCCGCCGCTTTGGTCGAAGCCGCGATCCCCAGCTCTTAGATGCTGGCGGACCAGGGCTCGGGACCGACGACGACGGGCTGCCCGGTTCTGGCGGACTCTCCGATGGCGAGACCGATCAGGTGGTCCTGGCAAGCTTCGGCGAGTGGGTACGGCGGCTTTCCGTCGCCTTGGCGCCAGGCGGTCATCCCCGCGAGCAACGTCGCGATCGAGATCTCCTCGTCGGACAGGCGTATCCCTGGGAAGGGATTGCGGTAGACGACCGCGCCGTCGTGGCTGAGGTGGTCGAGCGCGAAT
>NZ_DASRXP010000580.1:0-4008 GCF_035687465.1 Kribbella sp. | reverse complement strand
GCTTGATCGTCCGGTGGAGTTCGAGGACGTTTCGATGGCATCGGTGATCTTCGAGAGCGGCGCCGTGGCGACCGTGATCAACAGCCTGCTGTCGCCGCGTGAGCTGAGCAGGATCCGGATCGACACGACCGGTGGAACTCTCGAAGTCGACCATGTCTACGGCTACTCCGACGCGGACTGGACCTTCTATCCGGCGCCTGACGCGGCCCACGCAGCGAGACTGGGTCTGGATCCCAGTGTCCAGCGGGCGGCTGAGACGGACCACATCGGCACCGATCCGTGGATCGCCTCAGCCGGCAAGGACATTCCGAGCAACCACGCCGCTCAGCTGGACCGCTTGGTCGACGACCTGTTGAGCGGCCGGACCCACGCCACCACGCTGACCAGCACCCGGCCGACGATGGAGTTCGTGACCGCGCTCTACGCCTCCGCGATCACCGGTACTCCGATCCACCGCGCCGACCTGACCCCCGGCCACCCGTTCTACCAGGCACTCCACGCGAACCTGCCGAAGACCATGATCAGCGAGACCTTCTCACCCTGACCTCACCACCACTTGCCGCTGCGGGAGAGCGCGTCGGCGGTCCGGCCGGTGGTGTCGAGGGCGTCCAGTGCAGAGACGGACGCTTCGTCGAGTTCGAAGTCGAGGACGTTGAAGTTCTCGTGGATGCGTTCGCGGTGGGTCGACTTGGGGATGACCGAGAGTCCCTTCTGGATCGCCCACCTGATCAGGACCTGAGCCGACGTGCGTCCAGTGGCAGCCGCGATCCGCTCGACGACTGGATCCCTGAGGTGCCGCCCGGTTCCCAGCGGGCTGTAGGCCTGGGAGACCACGCCCGCGTCCTCACCCGCGTCGACCAGGGCCTTGCGATACTCGAACGGGCTGAACTGGATCTGATTGACCGCCGGCTGGATCTGGCTCGTCTTCAGGACCTCTTGGAGCTCCGTGACGCTGAAGTTCGAAACTCCGATGCCCCTCGCCAGGCCGGCCTCGCTCGCCCGCTCCATCCCGGGCCAGGCCCACGTCGGCCCGCCCTGCGGCCAGTGGATGAGGTAGAGGTCGACGTACTCCGTGCCGAGCCGCTGCACGCTCTTCTCCGCCTCGGCCAGCGGGTCGCGGTTTCCCGGGTAGAACTTCGTGGTGAGGAAGATTTCCTCTCGGGGGATGCCGCTGCTGCGGATCGCCCGCCCCACACTGGTTTCGTTCCGGTACGCCTGCGCGGTGTCGATCAGCCGGTAGCCCTTCTCGAGCGCCCAGGCGACCGCCCGCTCACATTCCGGGCCGTCGTCCACCTGCCAGACCCCGAGGCCAAGCACCGGGATCTCCGCACCATTCGAGAGCGTTCGGGTCAGCTGAGAGCTGTTCGCAGTCATGCACCCCTTCTACCACGTCAGTCGGTGAAGGCGTTGCGCATCGATACCAGGTCGATGCCGCGGTCCTCGATCGTCTTGCGGATCTCGGGGTCGGTCACGATGTCCTGGTCCGAGAGCCTGTACTCCTCGGCCCATCGGTAGGTCTCGGTGCCGGGCGCGGTCAGCGCAGCGAGTTCCAGTCCCGCGACGGCGCAGTGCGTGACCAACAGGTGCACGCCCGGCGTCAGGCCGGCGAGGTAGGCGAGCATCCAGGGCTTCTTGGCTGCCCCTTCCCGGTCGCTCAGAGTCTCGATCGAGGCAAACCGTCGCGACTCCACGGGGCCGTAGATGTAGGGCTTGCCGATGGCGTTCGAGACCTCGGCGTACGCGTCCGGCGCCGTCTCGCCCATATGGACGTCCAGGTAGTCGGCAGCAAGCCCTTCCGCGGCGAATTTCGCCACCTGAGCGGACAACTCACGGACGGCATCGGCAGGTGTGACCGAAGCCCGGGCCTCGGCGACCGTCCGGAAGAACGTTCCGTCATCACCCACCAACGAGGGTCCATCGGTCAGCGGCCGCCACCGCAGGAAGTCCCATTCGCAGGTCAGGGTCTGATGGACGCCGAGCGGAATTCCGGACTCACGCGCCAGCGCCGCGGCCCCGGTGAACCACGGACACGCGGCCATGGTCGAGGCCTGCGTCAGGATCCCTTCCTGAAACGCTTGCAGTGTGCCGACGTTGACGGCATGACACATACCGAAGTCGTCGCCTTGAACGATCAGCCTGATGCCACCAGCCACGCGCACTCCTCCGGACAGCCAACGAACGGAAGACGACCGTACCTCGAAGGTCCGTCCTGTTGCGCCGACAGCGCAGCTCCTCTTCAGGCCCGGTCGGCGGACAGCTCCTCGGCGATGCGTTCGCCGATCGTCAGGCACGCGGTGGCGGCCGGGGACGGGGCGTTCAGGACATGCAACGTGCGGCCATCGCGGAGGAACAGGAAGTCGTCGACGAGTTTGCCGTCGCGGGTCACAGCCTGCGCGCGCACGCCCGCGCCAGAGCGCCGTACGTCCGAGACTCGCAGCTCAGGCAGCATCCGCTGGGCTTCCCGTACGAGCGCTCGGCCGGTGAGTGACCGCATCACCTCCTTGGCTCCCGTCTTGGCGTACCGCCGCGCGAGACGCCACGAGCCCCGGTAGGTCACGGACTCCCACAGGTCCCGAGCGACGATCTTCGACCAGGAATAGCCCTCCCGAGCCAGAGCCGGTACGGCGTTCGGCCCGATGTGGACGGTGCCTTCGATGCCACGGGTGAGGTGGACGCCGAGGAACGGCAGGTCGGGGTCCGGTACCGGATAGACCAGACCCTTCACCAGGTAGTCGCGCTCGGGAACGATCTCGCTGAACTCGCCCCGGAAGGGAAGGATGCGAACACCCGGCTCGAGCCCGGAGGCCCGCGCGAGCCGGTCGCTGTGCAAACCGGCGCAGACCGCGACGCGATCCGCCTCGATCACGTCGTCCGTCGTATGCACCCGCACGACAGAGCCTGCGTTCTCGATCGACGTCACCGTCACCCCGGTACGGATCTCGCCGCCGGCCGCGCGGACGTCATCCGCCAGGGCGCCGGCCACGAGCTTGAAGTCCACTCGACCGGTGGAATCGACCGCCAGGGCACCTTTGACGCGGAGGTGCGGTTCACGCTCCTCGATCTCGTCGAGGGTCAGCCGTCGGACCGGGACACCGTTCTCACGGCCGATGCCGAGCAGACGATCGAGCTGCGGGAACTCGGCCTCTGTGGTCGCGACGACGAGCTTCCCAGGGACCTCCACCGGGATGCCCTTCTCCTCGCAGTACTCCTTCAGCGCCGCTCCCCCGGCAACGGCCAAGCGCGCCTTCAAGGATCCAGGCTTGTAGTACAGCCCGGAATGCACCACCCCGGAGTTGTGCCCGGTCTGGTGCGCCGCGACCGACCGTTCCTTCTCCAGTACGACGACCGGCGTACCGGGATCGAGTCGCTGCAAAGCCCTCGCCACAGCCAGACCGACGATCCCACCGCCGACCACGACCGCCGTTCTCACCGCAGATCCCATCGAATCCTCCTGCACCCCGTGACGGCCTCCGGCCAGTGAAGAGAGCTGACACGAGTGCCCATAAATACACTTCTGAGACCGCATTCTGTAGGAACGACGCTAAGGGAAGGACCGCGATCATGCCTGATTCTCCTGGCAGCGGACCGTTGCCGGCCGGGGCGGTCAGCAAGGTGGCCGCCGGAACTGTAGCGGAGGTGACCGAGCGATTCCGCCGGCTGCTCGAGGCCAAGGGGATCACGGTGTTCGCCGTGATCGACCAGGCAGGCGCGGCTCGTACGGCCGGTCTCGACCTGCGCGACACCGTCCTAGTGATTTTCGGCAACCCAGCCGCTGGGACGCCAGTCATGGCGGCCGCTCCACTGGCCGCACTGGACCTGCCCCTGAAGCTGCTCATCTGGGACGACGCGGGGACGACGCGGATTGCCTACTACTCCCCCGAGAGCATCGCCGAACGACACCGACTCCACCCCGAAACCGCCGCCGCACTGGGTGCGATCCACCAACTCACCAACGCCCTCACCGCACCCTGACAGACGCCCATCCCCTCACCTGCGGCGTTCTGGGGG
>NZ_DASRXP010000579.1:0-7050 GCF_035687465.1 Kribbella sp. | reverse complement strand
GACATCGTCGAGCGACGGCCGGGACACAGTCACCGCCGCGACCGGGATCGCCTTGTCCTCAAGGGCTCCGAGCACAGCCGGAACCGCGGTAGCACCGCGATCCACCCGAGCTCGCAGCGTGTTGCCCTCAGCAATGATTTCGCCGATGCCGGGCCGTTGGGCCAGCAGCGCGCGCACTTGGCCGTCAGTGTCGGGATCGACCAGTTCGACGTGCACGGAGTCGCCGCGGAGTTCGGCCTTCAGCGCCTCGGGGGTGCCTTCGGCAACGATCTTGCCGTGGTCGACGATCGCCAGCTGGTCGGCAAGCCGGTCTGCTTCCTCCAGATAGTGCGTGGTGAGCAGGACGGTCAGACCTTCGTCGCCGGAGAGGCGCTCGACCTCGGTCCAGAGATCGGTGCGCGCCTCCGGGTCGAGGCCGGTGGTCGGTTCGTCCAGGAACAGCACCCGCGGCCGGTGGACCAGGCCGAGAGCCACATCCAGCCGCCGCTGCATACCACCGGAGTAGGTCCGCACCTGGCGACCACCCGCCTCTGTCAGGTCGAAGCGCTCCAGCAGTTCGGCGGCCCGGCGTACGGCATCTTGTCTCGAGAGGCCGTAGATCCGGCCGCTCAGCAACAGGTTCTCGATGCCGGTCGCCATCGGATCGGCACTGGGTTTCTGCGGCACGTAGCCGATCACCCGGCGGACCGCGTCCGGGTCCTTGATCACGTCGAACCCGGCGACCCGCGCAGTACCGGAATCCGCCCGGGACAAGGTGGTCAGGATCTTCACGGTGGTGGACTTGCCGGCGCCGTTGGGGCCGAGCAGGCCCAGTACGACGCCTTCCGGAACGTTGAAGGTGAGGCCGTCGAGGGCCCGGAGCGGGGGCTTCTTCCGCGCTCCGCGGTAGGTCTTGACCAGCTCGACGGCTTCCAGGGCATGACTAACCATGGTGAGTGACTCCTTGTGGGTGATGAGGAGTCGGTCGGCGGCCTGGCTATCCTGATGGTTGCGCCTTGGGTGCCAGGTCCTAGGACCGACTCGAGGAACTGCGGCCCTTGACCTCGGCGTTGCCGCGCCTCGGTCAGGGGCCGTCCTACTTCGTCGGATCAGGTGGGAACTGCTGCATCCAGCTGAACTCCTCCCCGAAGTACTTGACCGGATCGTTGAAGAGCTCGGCCGGGTGTATCCCCAGTTGCGCGACAATCTCGTAGCCCTTGCGCCAGAAGTCGCTGCCCTCGAGCTCGCCGCTCTGGATCTCCGCGACCAGCCGCCGGACGAACGCGACCTCGGTGCGGAGCAGTTCGAGCCGGAACTCCGACTCGACCCAGAAGATGCGGGGGAAGTTCGCCGCCGCCATTGATTCGTGGGTGGCGACCACCTGCTCGATCTCGGCGTCGAGCACCTGCGCGCGCTGCTCGAGCAGGTCGATCACCCGGTCCGGTGGGAAGCCGGGCAGGTAGGCGAGGCCGGCTTCCAGTTGGCTGAAGTCCTTCTCGGGAGTTCCGAGCAGCTCGCTCAGCCAGTCGGTGAACTCCTCGAGGCCGGCCTCCGTGATCGCGTAGACGGTCCGCTCCGGGCGGTTCCCCTCCCGGACGGTCTCGACCGCCTTGATGAATTCCTGCTTCTCGAGCGCCGTGACCACCGAGTACAGCGAGCCGTAGTTGAGCTTGATGCTCTGGTCCTTGCCGCGGCTCTTCAGCATCGAGGAGATCTCGTACGGGTGCATCGGCCGCTCCGACAGACTCCCAAGCACGGCGAACGCCAACGGGTTGGCCACCTTGCGCTTGACCACGGCCGACCCTCCTCGATCTCGGTTACTCGAGATCGAGTATTCGGGTTCGGCTACCCGATGTCAAGTAAGGCAGTGCTGCTTGGGGCACTGCTCTTCGCTGTCCGAGTAACGGCCGATCTCGACCGTGATCCCGCCCGCCAGCGCGTACGCCGTGGGGTCTGGGCGAGCGCCGGCGTCGACAGTAAGAGTCGACTGGTTGCCAACAGGCCAGCCGGTCGGCACCTTCACCCTGATCAAGGCGGCCGTCGGTCCACACGGCGTCTTCTCCACCAGCGGCGACTGGGGCTTCTCCGATGGCGCTGGGCTGACCGTGAAGGTCACCAGCGAGACCGCGGCCAGGCAGGAGAACCGCAGCCAGAGCGAGTCGCCCGCTGTGAGTACGCCCAACTCGGTCGCCGCGGGCGCGGATTGACGCCCGGCCATGGTCACGGTCACTGGGTTCGCCCTCAGGTACTGATCCGAGGCCCGGTCGGGGAACGTGACAGTGCCGTCGATCTCCCCGGTGGCGATCGGGACCGACGGCGCCGGTTGGCCGGTGAGACGGCCCGAGCCGAGCAGTCCGGCCGACCCGATCAGCACCGCCAGTGCGCAGACCGTCGCAGTCGCCCGGCGCCGGCTGATCGATCTCGCCCGGCTCTCGATGCCGGCCAGTGGCGCGTCCGCCACTGTCACGGAGGCGGCAGCCTGACGCATCCGCTCCCGGAGTTCCTCGGGGTTCATGGCCGCCTCTCCTCGCCCGCCAGCGCCGGATCGATCCGCAGTTTCGCCAGCGCCCGGCTGGTCTGACTCTTCACGGTGCCGACCGAACAGCCCATCGTGGTGGCGGTCTCGGCCTCGGACAGATCCTCCAGGTACCTCAGCACCACCACGGCACACATCTTGCGCGGAAGCCGGGCGAGGGCCTCCATCAGGACCGCGTTCTCATGCAGTACGCCGAACCCGCCGTCGGCGGAATCCGCCGGTACGGCGTCGGTCGGGACTTCTCTCTTACCACGTTTCAGCCGCCACCAGGAGCGATGGCTGTTCACCAGCGCCCGGCGGACGTACACATGCGGATCGTCGGCCGTGATCTTGTCCCAGGAGAGCCAGCACCGCGCGAGTGTCGTCTGCAACAGATCCTCGGCGAGGCCGCGGTCCTGCGTCAGCAGGTACGACATCCGCAACAGCGCCGGATAACGCGCGGCAACGTACGCGCTGAACTCCGCGGCACAGTCGGCATCGCGCTCCGCCGGCCTTGCCACCCACACCCCAGGGTCCCCAGACACCTCCGCCTGCATATAGAGAAGACACCGGAAGCGGGGACTTTGGTTGCACGTGAGCCCGACGAGTTTGCCGGCGGTCGGGCCACGGCGGTTGGGCGACGTGGGTCAGCGGGGGGCGAGCGCCTCGGCGTACCAGGGCTTGATCACGGTGTCGATCAGGGCGAGGCGTTCGTCGAAGGGCAGGAACGCGGACTTCATCGCGTTGATGGCGAACCAGCGGAAGTCGGGCAGGCCGTAGTCGAAGGCTTCGGCGAGGAGGGCCAGTTCGCGGCTCATCGACGTACCGCTCATCAGCCGGTTGTCGGTGTTCACCGTGACCCGGAAGCGGAGTTTCGTGAGCAGGCCGATCGGGTGCTCCGCGATCGAGTCGGCGGCGCCGGTCTGCAGGTTTGAACTCGGGCACATCTCGAGCGGGATCCGTCGGTCCCGCACGTACGCCGCGAGTCGCCCGAGCTCGACTTTTCCGTCGAGTCCCGCGGACGGGTCGTAGGAGATGTCGTCGATGATCCGCACCCCGTGGCCGAGGCGGTCCGCGCCGCACCACTGGATCGCCTGCCAGATGGACGGCAGTCCGAACGCCTCGCCGGCGTGGATGGTGAAGTGGGCGTTCTCGCGCTGCAGGTACTCGAACGCGTCGAGGTGCCGGGTGGGCGGATAACCGGCCTCGGCGCCGGCGATGTCGAATCCGACCACTCCCGCGTCGCGATAGGCGACGGCGAGCTCGGCGATCTCCATCGACCGGGCCTGGTGCCGCATCGCCGTAAGCAACTGCCGCGCCACGATCGGCTGCTCGGCCAGGGCCATGCCCTCCGCGAACCCCTCACCGACCGCATCGACAACCTGCTCGAGCGAGAGGCCCTTGGTCAGGTGCTGCTCGGGCGCGTAACGGATCTCGGCGTACACGACCCCGTCCGCAGCCAGATCCTGCACGCACTCGCTGGCGACCCGCTTGATCGCCTCAGCGTTCTGCATCACCGCAACGGTGTGGTCGAAAGTCTCGAGGTACCGCTCGAGCGATCCGGAGTCAGCCGACTCGACAAACCACTGCCCAAGCTCCGCGGCATCGGACCGCGGCAACTTGTGCCCGATCTCCCCGGCCAGCTCCAACACCGTCTCAGGCCGCAAACCACCATCCAAATGGTCATGCAACAGAACCTTCGGCGCCGCCTTCAACTCCGCAGAACTGATCATCCCGCCATCCTGCCACCTACCCATTTGTGCAACGCACCGCTGCACAAATCTGCAAGCGCCGCTTGCAGAAACTCCCCGGGACCCGAATCGTGCAAGTGCCGCTTGCACAATCGCCGTACGTCAGCGGGGCGTGCGGAGTGCTCAGAGGTTATGGATCTTGAAGACGGGGAAGCCGGGGGCTACGCGGAGGAGGGTTTCGGTGGGGGAGTCCTTCTTGACGTCGTCGCCGAAGAAGGCGCCGACTTCCCAGGCCCACTTCACCAGGTAGGCGCGGAGGATGTCGGGCTTGTCGGCGTCGGGGATTTCCTCGGCCCGGAAGGTCTCGATGCGGCGGCCCACCTGCAGCCGGCCTTCGGGGGTGGCGCGGAGGTTGCGGACCCATTGGGTGTGACCGCGAGGGGCGATCAGATAGCGCTGGCCGTCGACGGTCAGGGGGTTCACCGGGATGCTGCGCCACTCGCCGGACTTGCGACCGCGGACCGAGAGGATCCGGCTGCCCATGACGCTGATGCCGAGTTTGGTCAGGCCCGCGACCAGCTTGTTGAACATCAGCATGCTGCGGCGACCTGAGACGATCACGCGCTTGTCGTTGTACTCCTGCATGGCGGTTGCCTCCTGATTTGCGAGAGCGGTGCTCTCTGTTGTGATCAGTGAACAGCCCGCCTTGGCGCTTGTCAAGAGCAGTGCTCTCGATTTAGTGCACCGATCATGGCAGACTGCGGACCATGAACGCCGGACGTACCGCACGCGACAGAGCCCGCACCGAGCTGACGCGCGAGATCAAGGACTCCGCCCGCCGCCACCTCGCCACCGAGGGAGCCGAGCGCCTCTCGCTCCGGGCTGTCTCCCGCGAGCTCGGGATGGTGTCGTCGGCGCTGTACCGGTACTTCCCCAGCCGCGACGACCTCCTCACCGCCCTGATCATCGACGCGTACGACGCTCTCGGTGCCGAGGCGGAAGCCGCGGCGAAGGCCCACGAGGATCCACGTGAGGCCTGGCTGGCGGCGTGCCGTGCTGTCAGGACCTGGGCGATCAAGCATCAGCACGAGTACGCGCTGATCTACGGCACACCCGTTGCCGGCTACAAGGCGCCACAGACCACAGTGCAACCGGCGGCGCGAGTACCGCTCGTGCTGCTCGGACTACTCGGGAGTGCGCAGGCGCGTGGCGTACTGGTTCCGCCTGGTGATGCACCCGAGCCCGGCGGGTTGCTGGCTGAGCAGACTGCGACGCTGGCGGACCTGGCCCCCGGCGTACCGGCGAAGGTGCTGGTGCGGACGGTGATCGTCTGGACGCAGCTTTTCGGGATGATCAGCTTCGAGTTGTTCGGTCAACTGGTCGGCACGATGGATCCCGCGGACGAGTTCTTCGAGGCCGCATCGGCCCAACTAGCCGACTTCGTCGGGTTGGTTCCCGTCAGCTGAAGGCTTCGGGGAGTGGGAGTTCCAGGGCTCGTTCGATGCGGCGGATGTAGTGCTCGCGGGGGATCGCTACCGCGCCGAGGGTGGCGAGGTGGTTGGTGACCCATTGGATGTCGAGAACCCGGTCGGGTGCGTACTTGTCGCTGAGGAGTTCGACCAGCCCCGCGACGGCCGCCTTCGACCCGTCGGTCTTGCGGTGGAACATCGACTCACCGGCGAACAGCCCGCCGATCGCAACGCCGTACAGGCCGCCCGCGAGCTCGTCGCCGTCCCAGGCCTCGACCGAGTGCACCCAGCCCATCCGGTGCAACCGGGTGTACGACGCGATGATGTCGGCGTCGATCCACGAACCTGGCCGGCGGGGGTCGGCGCAGGCGCGGATCACCTGGTCGAACGCGGTGTTGACCCGGATCTCGAAGCGCTGCCGGGCTCGCCGGAGCGATCGCGACGGGGAGAAGCCCTCGACCTCGATCACGCCGCGGTTCACCGGGGACCACCAGAGCAACGGGCCGTGGCTGTCCGGCATCGGGAACAGTCCCCGCCGGTACGCCGCGAGCACCGTCCCCGGCTCGAGATCTGCCCCGGCCGCGACGACGTCGCTGGCTCCGGCGACCGCGACCGGCGGGAAGTCCCACACGGATGCGGGTGGTTCAACAGGCACCCCACCATCCTGTCGTACGCCTGCGCAAGGACAGGGGACAGGCCGGGGTTTCGCCCGAGTGGCGCTGTCCGGGGCGGCACGTAGAGTTGGTGATGCGCCCGGCCCCGGATCGGGGCAGGGCGTCCGAGTTCTGAAGGAGCACTGTGGCCGGAGTTGCAAAGTTCGTCGCCAGCAGTCTCGCGCCCGCCGCGCAGCGATTGGCTCCACAGGCCGCGGCGGGTGTACTTCGCCAGGTCCTCGAGATCGCGATCGACGGCTACCAGTTGTTCCCCGGCGCCGAGAAGGTGGCCGAGCGGTACCTGCGCAAGAACGGTGAGGACGCCCAGCTCGCGATCGACGCGGTGATCGATCAGCACATCCGGCTGGCCGGGGTGCAGGGATTCGTCACCGGCATCGGCGGTCTGATCACACTCCCGGTCGCGCTGCCCGCGAACCTGACCGGCATCGCGGTGGTGCAGGCGCGGATGGTCGCGGCGATCGCGCATCTGCGCGGGTACGACCTGGGCGATCCACGGGTTCGGACCGCGGTGATCACCTGCCTGCTCGGCGAGGACGGCGTGACCGACCGGCTGAAGAAGTCGAGTCTGCCGACGTCGCCGCTGGCGATCGCGACCGCGCCGGTGTTCGACCCGGAGCTCGACCGGCTGGTGTCCGGTGAGGTGGTGGGTGAACTGATCGCCCGGATCAGCGGCAAGAAGATGGGCCTGATGGTGACCCGGCGGGTGCCGTTGCTCGGTGGTG